>NZ_JBFAVI010000010.1:0-34316 GCF_040679695.1 Micromonospora sp. NPDC052213 | reverse complement strand
ACCACACCCCAATCATTTCGGGTTGCTCACCGCCGGTGGCGGTCGTCTCGGCGGGCGGGCGGCCGCCGGCGGGCGCCCCGCCCCCGGCGGCCGGCACCGCCCGCCGGGGCGCCGCGTCGGGCCGGACGGGGCGGTTGACGCCGTACCTCTTCCTCGCCCCGTACCTGGTCCTGTTCGGGGTCTTCGGCCTGCTGCCGATCGTGCTCGGCCTCTGGCTCAGCGTGCACCAGTGGGACTTCCAGCTGCCCCACCGGCCCTTCGTCGGGCTGGACAACTACGGGGAGCTGTTCTCCGGCGACTCGGCCGTCTACGGCGACTGGTGGCAGAGCGTACGGGCGACGGGGATCTTCACCGTCCTGTCGGTGCCGCTGCTGGTGGTCGTCCCGCTCGGGCTGGCACTGCTGCTGAACCGCTCGTTCCCCGGCCGGACCTTCTTCCGGGCGGTCTACTTCGCGCCGTACGTGCTGGGCGTGGCGGTGATCGGCCTGCTCTGGCGGTTCCTGCTCGACGCCAACCTCGGCCTGGTCAACCGGCTCGCCGGGATGGTCGGGCTGCCGGCCGACACCCCGTGGGTGACCGACGTGCCGTGGGCCTGGGTGTCGCTGGTCGGGGTGACCGTCTGGTGGACGTCCGGCTTCAACGCCGTGATCTACCTGGCCGGGCTCCAGGACATCCCGCCGGAGCTGTACGAGGCGGCGAAGGTCGACGGCGCGAGCGCCTGGGAACGGTTCCGCCACGTCACGCTCCCCGGGCTGCGCCCGGTCCTGCTGTTCGTGATCACCACGACCGTGCTCGCCTCGGCGAACGTGTTCGGGCAGTCGTTCCTGATCACCCAGGGCGCACCGGGCACGGAGACCCGCACCGTGGTCTGGTTCATCGTCGAGGAGGGGCTGCGGGACAACGACGCCGGCCGTGCCGCCGCGATGAGCATCGTGTTCGCCCTGATGCTGGCGGTCGTGAGCATCGCCAACTTCCGCCTCTTCCGCTACCGGGAAGACTGAGGGGACCGCCATGACGACGCCCACGCGCACCGGGCGCGCCCCCGCGCCGATCCGCGGCAGGACCCCGTCGGCCGGCCGCGCACCGGCCACCGGGCTGCGCCGGGCCGCGCTCTACGCCACCCTGGTGGGGCTCGCCCTGGTCTTCCTGACGCCGCTGGTGTGGATGGTCATCACCTCGCTGAAGACCTACACCGGGGCCCAGCGGATCCCGCCGACCTGGCTGCCGGACCCGATCTCCGGGTACGGCTACGAGCAGGTCCTCGACAACTCCGCGAACCCCGTGCTGCGCTGGTTCGCGAACAGCATGCTGGCCGCCACGGCGCACGCGCTGCTGGTGCTGGCGACCGCCTCGGCGGCCGCGTACGCCCTGGCCCGGATGCGGTTCCGCGGCCGCAGGGTGCTCTTCGCGCTGATCGTCGGGACGCTGTTCATCCCGCCGACCTCGCTGATCATCCCGAACTTCCTGATCGTCGACGAGCTGAACTGGATCGACACCCTGGCCGTCGTGGTCGTGCCCGGCGCGGCGAGCGCGTTCGGGGTGTTCTTCCTGCGGCAGTTCTTCCTCTCCCTGCCCCGGGAGCTGGAGGAGGCCGCGGTGCTGGACGGCGCCAACCAGTGGCAGATCTTCTGGAAGGTGGTGCTGCCGCTGTCCAGGCCGGCGCTGGCCACCCTGGCCGTGTTGTCGTTCCTGACCAACTGGAACGACTTCCTGTGGCCGATCTTCGTGCTGTTCAGCCCGGAGATGCTCACCCTGCCGCCGGGGCTGGGCCTGCTCCAGGGCGCCTACAACACCGACTACCCGGTGCTCATGGCCGGGGCGATGCTGGCCAGCCTGCCGGTGTTGGTCCTCTTCGTCCTCGCCCAGCGGCACATCATCCAGGGCGTCTCCCGCAGCGGCCTGAAGGGATGACGGGCGGGACGACCCGGCGGCGCGGCGCGGCGGCGGTGCTCGCCGCCGCGCTGCTCGCCGCCGGGTGCGGGGGCGATCCGAGACCCACGAGCAGGGAGACCGACGCGCGCATGTTCACCAACCCCGTCGTACGCACCGACGCCCCGGATCCGCAGGCGATCCGGGTGGGCGACACCTGGTACCTCTTCCACACCAACGCCGCCGGCCGCAACGTCCCGGTGCTCACCTCCCCCGACCTGGTCGACTGGACGCCGGCCGGGGACGCGCTGCCGGAGCTGCCCGCGTGGGCGGAGCCCGGGAGGAACTGGGCGCCCGAGGTGATCGAGCTGGCCCCGGACCGGTTCCTGCTCTACTACACGGTCGCCGGGCGCGAGTCCGGGCGGCAGTGCGTCGGCCGGGCGGTGGCGAGCGCCCCGCAGGGGCCGTACCGGGACGACTCGACCGCTCCGCTGATCTGCCAGGCGGAGCTGGGTGGGGCGATCGACGCCAGCCCGTTCCGGGACGCCGACGGCAGCCTGTGGCTGCTGTGGAAGAACGACGGCAACGCCGTCGGGGTGGACACCTGGATCTGGTCGCAGCGCCTCTCCGACGACGGGCTGCGCCTGGTCGGCGAGCCGGTGAGGCTGCTGAAGCAGACCGAGCCGTGGGAGGGCAACCTGGTCGAGGGGCCGTTTCTCCACCGGCACGACGGAAAGCTGTTCCTGTTCTTCGCCGCCAACGCCTACGACCGCGCCGAGTACGCCGAGGGCTACGCGGTCTGCGAGTCGCCGACCGGCCCCTGTGTGAAGGCCCCGGAGAACCCGATCCTGGCGACCAACGGGGCGGCCTCCGGGCCGGGGCACGCCTCGATGGTGGTGGTGGACGGTCGCACCTGGCTGCTCTACCACGCCTGGCCGCCCGGTCAGGAGGGCACGGTCGACCCGGGCCGCCAGATCTGGCTCGACGAGGTCGTCTGGGACGGCGGCAGGCCGGTGGTCAAGGGCCCCACGGGCACGCCCCAGCCCCGTCCCTGACGCGGGACCCGCAGGGCCGGAGGCAACGGCCCGGGACTTCCCGGCCCGTTCGGGTGACGACCTGCCGTGTGCGGGTCGTCACGGTGCGCCCGGTCAGCCCGGCCGCACGGCGGAGCCGAACCCGACGGACGGACCGATCCCGCGCAGACCCTTGCGCCGGACCCAGGAGTGTGAAAATTTCCTACCAGCGGCAGATTGTCAACGGCGAATCTTGCCGATAGCGCCGCGATCGACCCCTGACACGGGAGCCCCAACGAAGGGACACACCGCATGAAGGCAACTCGGCTCGGAGCCGCCGGGCTGGCCGCCGCACTGCTCGGCGCGCTCGTCGCCGCCACCCCCGCGAGCGCGGCGCCCGACGCGGCGACCACCGCCTCCACCACCACCTGCGTCACCGACCCGGCCACGCCGAAGCGGCAGTTCCGGGCAATGTGGATCTCCTCGGTCGTCAACATCGACTGGCCGACCAAGGCGTCCCAGACCTCGCCCGACCGCATCGCCACCCAGCAGGCCGAGTACCGCGAGCTGCTGGACCTCGCCGAGCGGCTCAACCACAACGCGGTGGTCGTCCAGATCCGGCCGACCGCCGACGCGTTCTGGCCGTCGCCGTACGAGCCCTGGTCGGAGTACCTGACCGGGGTCCGCGGCGAGAACCCGGGCTGGGACCCGCTGAAGTTCGTGGTCGAGGAGGCGCACAAGCGGAACCTGGAGTTCCACGCCTGGTTCAACCCGTACCGCATCTCGATGCCGGCCCCGGGCGGCGCCGGCGCGGACATCAGCAAGCTCGCGCCGAACCACCCGGCGCGGGAGCACCCGGAGTGGACCTTCGCCTACCCGCCGGCCGGGGTGGCCGGCAGCCGGCTCTACTACAACCCCGGCATCCCGGAGGTCCGCGAGTTCGTCCAGACCGCGATGATGGACGCCGTCAAGCGGTACGACGTCGACGGCGTGCACTTCGACGACTACTTCTACCCCTACCCGAGCGGCACCCACCAGGTGCCCGACGACGCCACCTTCGCGGCGCACAACCGGGGCTTCACCAACAAGGCCGACTGGCGGCGGGACAACATCAACCTGCTGATCCAGGAGATGAACGCCAAGATCAAGGCCGAGAAGTCCTGGGTGAAGTTCGGCGTCAGCCCGTTCGGCATCTGGCGCAACCAGTCGGCCGACCCGCTGGGCTCGGACACCACCGGCAGCCAGTCGTACGACATCATCTCCGCCGACACCCGCAAGTGGGTCAAGGAGGAGTGGATCGACTACATCGTGCCGCAGCTCTACTGGTACATCGGCCAGTACCCGGCCGCCGACTACGCCCGGCTCGTGCCGTGGTGGGCGGACGTGGTCAAGGGCACCCGGGTGCAGCTCTACATCGGGCAGGCCGACTACAAGAGCGGTGACCCGGCCTACGGCTCCTTCTGGATGAACCCGCGCGAGCTGTCCGACCACCTGACGCTCAACCGGGCGCACCCCGAGGTGCTGGGCAACGTCCACTTCTCGGCCGTGCAGGTCCGGGCCAACCGGCTCGGCGCGACCGACATCTACGCCGCCGAGCACTACTCGCGGCCGGCGCTGATCCCGACCATGTCGCACCTGCCGTCGAAGCCGCTGCTCATGCCCGTGGTCACGAAGGCCGCGCGGCAGGACGACGGGGTCCGGCTGAACTGGCTCCAGCCGGCCGACGGCCAGGGCCCGCTCGGCACCGCCACGTCGTACGCGATCTACCGGTTCGACGGGGTCGGCCTGGCCGGCCGGTGCGACTTCGCCGACGCGGCGCACCTGGTCGACACGGTCCGCGCCGACGGCGACTCGCAGACGCAGTCCTGGGTGGACACCACCGCCGAGGCGGGCAAGCGGTACACGTACTACGTGACCGCGCTCGACCGGCTGGCGAACGAGAGCCCGGCCAGCCCGCCGGCGTTCGTCCGCTGACGTCCCACCGAATGCCCCGGGTGCCCCTGGCGCCCGGGGCATTCGTCTGTTTCGGCATCTGTCACCAATTGTCGACGGGCACGACACCTCCGGGAACGGCCATTGATCGAAACTGGTCGACATCCGGTGACCCGCCGGTAACCCCGCCCCACCCGCCGACCCCCGCGGAGGTAACCGTGCCCAGACGCCTCACCACCCTGCTCGCCTCGGGCGCGCTCGCGCTGCTCGTCCTGCTCGGCGTCGCCACCCCCGCCGCCGCCGTCACCCCCACGCAGAAGCTGTCCGTCCTGTCGAGCTGGACCCAGACCAGCGCCACCAGCTACAACGCCTGGAACTCCGCCCGGCTGAACAAGGCCGCCTGGGCCGACTACGCCTTCGACTGGTCGACCGACTACTGCTCGTCCAGTCCGGACAACCCGCTCGGCTTCAACTTCACCCTCTCCTGCTACCGGCACGACTTCGGCTACCGCAACTACAAGGCGATGGGCCAGTTCTCGGCCAACAAGTCCCGCCTGGACAGCGCCTTCTACGAGGACCTGAAGCGGGTCTGCGCCACGTACAGCACCATCGTCCGGCCGGCCTGCTACAGCCTCGCCTGGACGTACTACCAGGCCGTCAGCGCCTTCGGCTCCGTCGCCGCCGTGCAGCAGGCCGACATCGACCGCGCCGCCCGGATGAAGGCCGACGCCGAGCGCCGCGCCGCCCTCCGCTGAGGCGGGTCGACCGGGTCCCGTCCCGCCTCCCCCGGGCGGGGCGGGACCGCCCGGTCGACGCCGCGCCCGACCCGAACGTCGGTCAGGCGTGCTCGGTGTGGCGGTCGGGTGTCACGGGGCGACGGGGAGCCGGGCGGGCCCGGTCCGCGCCGAACCTCGTCGAATCCGCCGCCAGGTCCGGATGC
Source organism: Micromonospora sp. NPDC052213 (assembly GCF_040679695.1). Classification (NCBI taxonomy): domain Bacteria; kingdom Bacillati; phylum Actinomycetota; class Actinomycetes; order Micromonosporales; family Micromonosporaceae; genus Micromonospora; species Micromonospora sp. NPDC052213. The sequence continues at coordinate 28,562 of NZ_JBFAVI010000010.1, read as the reverse complement.
TCCACGCCGAGCGCCAGCGCCGCCGCCTCCTCCAGCCCCAGCTCGGTCCCCTCCCCGTACGCGGCGTCGAAGACCGCGTCGCCCAACGCCCGGCGCAGCTCCCCCTGCCGCTGCGCCCAGTACGCTCCGTAGATGCCGGGCGTGCAGCGCATGCTCGCCCGGGTCGCCCCCGCCGCGCCGAAGAGGCGGGCGGCCGTCGACCCGTCGCCCCCGCCGGCGCAGCGCACCGCGATCGCGTTGAGCGTGTCACAGGCCCGGCCGTGGAAGCCGTGGCTCATCCGGGACCGGAGCGCCACCTGGAGGTGCTCGTGCGCGGCGACCAGGTCGCCGCGGGCCAGTGCCACCATCCCGAGCAGCATGTCGACCGAGCGCCGCCCCCGCTCGACCGGGCGGGCGGCCTCGACCGGGCGGGCCGCACCCAACAGCTCGGCGGCCTCGTCCAGGGCGCCCCGCCGCCAGAGGAGCTCGGCCAACCTGAGCACGGCGAACAGCGCGTCGCCGACCACCTCCCGGTCGTGCGCCCAGTCGATGACCTCCCGGCAGACCCGCTCGGCCTCCGCGAACTGTCCCATGTCGACCAACGGGGCCGCGCGCCCGGCGAGGACCCGGGCGAGCAGGCCGGCGTCGCCGGCCTGCCGGGCCGCCGCCTCCGCCCGCTGGGAGAACCGCAGCTCCTCGGCGAACTCGCCGTCCGCGCCGGCGTGCAGCGAGTGCATGTGGTACGCCGCCGCCAGCTCGGCCTCCGGGATCCGCTCCCCGGTCTCGGCGATCCGCCCGTACAGCCGGAACAGCCAGAGCCGCCCCTCCCGGGCCAGGCCCCGCTCCCGCCACCACTGGTCCAGGCCCCCGGCCAGCCGCAGCCCCGCCCGGGCGCTGCCGCCGGTCGCGCACCAGCGCAGCGCGGCGCGCAGCTCACCGGCGAGAGGGTCGAGGGCGTAGAGCGACAACGTGACCGGCTGCCCGTCCGGGCCGAGGTGCGCCCGCTCCAGCGCGTGCGCCGACCAGGCGACGTGCCGGTCCCGGGCGGCCCGCTCCTCCCCCGCCTCCGCCAACCGCCGGGCCGCGTACGCCCGGATCGGGTCGAGCATCCGGTAGGTGCTGCCCGAGGCGTGCGGCTCGGCCAGCACCATCGACTTGTCGACCAGCACGGAGAGCGGGTCGAGCGGGTCGGTGCCGAGCAGCCACTCCACCGTCGACAGGTCCACCGGGCCGGCGAAGACCGCCAGCCAGCGCAGCAACCGGGCGGCGCGCGGCCCCAGCGTCCGGTACGACCAGGTGACCGTGGCCTGCATGGTGAGGTGCCGTTCGGTGGCGGACCGCTGCACCGCCCGGGTCGCCGGGGTGGGCGGCGGCACCCCGACGGCCGCCGCGACCAAATCCACCGTGTCCTGCTGGTTGCCCGTCCACGCCCGCTCCACCGGGGGCGGCTCCGGGTTCTCCCGGCCCGCGTCCAGCGTGCCGAGCACGTCGTCGAGGCGCTCGGCGAGCTGGCCGACCGAGAGCACCCGCAGCCGGGCGGCGGCCAACTCGATGGCGAGCGGCAGCCCGTCCAACCGCTGCACGACCCGGCGCAGGTCGGCCGACTCGGCCGGGTCCGGCTGCCGGCCGCCCCGGGCCGCCGCCGTCCGGTCCAGCAGCAGCGCGACCGCGTCGCTCTCCGCCCCGTCCGCCGGCGGGTCGACCGACAGCGGCGGAATCCGCCAGACCACCTCGCCGGGCAGGCCGAACGACTCCCGGCTGGTGGCGAGCACCCGCACGCCCACCCCGCCGGCGAGCAGCCGCGAGATCACCTCGGCCGAGGCGGCCGGCTGGGCGTCGCAGGTGTCCAGGACGACCAGCATCCGGCGCGCGGCAGCGTACTCCACCAGGGTCTCGACCATCGGGCGGCCGGGCTCGGGACGCAGGCCGAGCACGGCGGCGACCGCGAACGCCACCAGGCCCGGGTCGGTCACCGCGGCGATGTCGACGAACCAGACCCCGTCCGGGTACGACTCCACCAGGTCGGTGCCCAGCTCCACGGCGAGCCGGGTCTTGCCCGCCCCACCCGCCCCGAGCACGGTGACCAGCCGGTGCGCCTCCACCAGCCGGCGCAGCTCGGCGCGCTCGGCCTGCCGGCCCACGAACGAGGTCACCTGGGTGGGCAGGTTGTGCGCGACCGCGTCGGCCGTACGTGGCCGCGGGAACTGCCGCTCGATGCCCGGGGCGACCAGTTGGAAGAGCCGTTCCCGGTCGTCGAAGCCGCGCAGCCGGTGCAGGCCCAGGTCCAGCAGGGACGCGCCGGCCGGCAGCGGGTCGGCATGCCGCGCCGTCGACGCCGAGCAGAGCACCTGCCCGCCGTGCGCGGCAGCGGCCACCCGGGCCGCCCGGTGCACCTCGGGGCTGGCGTACTCGCCGTCGCGCGGCTCGGCCCAGCCGGTGTGCAGCCCCATCCGGACCCGGGGCACGGCCTCGGCGGTCGGCCATTGGTGGCTGGCCAGCGCCCGCTGCGCGGTGAGGCAGGCGGTCAGCCCGGCGGTCGCGTCGCCGAACGCGAGGAAGAACGAGTCCCCCTCGGTCAGCAGCTCCGCGCCCTCGGTGGCGGCGATCGTCCGGCGCAGCAGGCGGCGGTGCTCCCGCAGCACCGGCCGGTAGTCCGGCCCGAGGAGCTGGGCCAGCCGGGTCGAGCCCTCGATGTCGGTGAAGACGAAGGTCACCCACCCGCTGGGGAGGTGGATCCGTGGCGACATGCGTGGGACCTCCCCCGTGACGTCGGACTCATGCTGCCTGATACTGGATCGTCACGCATCGTGAGAACGGCCGGCCGGGCTCGGACTCAAGGGGCCCGGCGGCCTCGGCGCGGACGGACGGGGCCGGCCGACGGGCGGGCGGAGGCCGACGAGTCAGCAGCCGTCGCCACCACTCAGCAGCCGCAGCCACCACCGCAGCAGCCACCACCGCCGGTCGGAGCGGCCGCGCCGCCGACCGCGCCGCCACCCCGACCGGTGACCGAGACGGTGGAGAGGAGCTTGACGGTGTCCGTGTGTCCCCACGGGCAGGGCGCCGGCTCGCCGGCCTGCGACATCGGACGGTTGACCTCGAAGGTGTCGCCGCAGGCGCGGCAACGGAACTCGTACCGGGGCATGACTCCAGGGTACGGCCGGGCCTGACGCCCGAGGAGACATGGGTGATACTCAACTTGTGGTGGACGGCGAGGACAGATCGACCCATCGGCCCCTGCGACCGGCCGTGCCGCCCGACGGGCCACCCGCCGGCTCCGGGGTCGCACCGGGGTCGTCGGCGCGCCTGCCCCGTCCCCGCCGCCCCTGGCTGAGGTCCGAGGCACCCACCGGCGCCGGCACCCCGACGGCGGCACCCGCCGAGCCCGCGCCGACGCCGACCGGGCCGTCGGCCACCCCCGCCGCACCGTCCGCCCCGGACGTCCCGCCGGCCGGGGCGGCACCGGCCGCCGCCGGGAAGCCGAGCGCCGACACCGAGCCGCCGGCCGCCGCGAAGCCCGGTGCCGCCGCCGCCACGTCGACCGCCGACACCAAGCCCGCCGGCACGTCCGCCGCCGGCACGTCGACCGCCGACACCAAGCCCGCCGGCACGTCCGCCGCCGACACCAAGCCCGGCGACTCGGGGAGCGGCGCCGGGGGCGGCTCGGCCGCGCCGACGTCGGCGGGGAAGAGCGACCTCGCGGCGACGAAGGTGGACGTGCTCACCAACGGGCCGGCCGCGCGAGCCCGGCGGCGCCGGGTGCCGTTCGCGCACGCCGTACGCCTGCCACCGCCGCGTCAGGCGGCGGCGGCCGCGGTCCGGGCGACCCGGGACTGGTCGCGGCGCCCCAGCGGGCGGCTCACCCTGCCCGGGGTGTTCCTGCTCGCCCTGGTCGCGGCGACCGCCGCGGCGGGCGCGCTGCTGGTGCCCGCGACGGTCCGCGCGCCCCGTCCGGTCGCCGACGCCGCCTCCGTCGCGCCGACGGCCGGCCCGCAGGAGCCGCTGCCCGGCGGGCTGCCGCTGCCCACCCAGACGGTGCCGCCGCTCAGCACGGTGCCGACCGGCCCGGCCGGCGGCGGGGTGACCACCGGCCGGCCGTCGGACGCCCTCGCCGGCTGGGCCGCGCAGGTCGGGCCGAAGGTCGGCATCTCGCCGGTGGCCATGCAGGCGTACGGCTACGCCGAGCTGGTGCTCGCCCAGACCAACCGCAGTTGCGGCCTGAGCTGGACCACGCTGGCGGCCATCGGCTTCGTCGAGTCCGGGCACGGCCAGGCCAACAACGCCCGGCTCGGGCAGGACGGCAAGGCGCTGCCCGAGATCATCGGCCTGCCGCTGGACGGGCAGGGCAACCGGATGCGCATCCCCGACACCGACGGCGGCCGGCTGGACAAGGACACCACCTTCGACCGCGCGATCGGGCCGATGCAGTTCATCCCCACCACCTGGCAGGAGATCGGGGCGGACGCCGACAACGACGGCGTCAAGGACCCGCACGACCTGGACGACGCCGCGCTCGCCGCCGGCAACTACCTCTGCAAGGGCAGCCGGAACCTCACCATCCCGGCCGACTGGTGGAACGCGATCCTGTCGTACAACGACGTCCGCCAGTACGCCCAGGACGTCTTCGACACCGCCAACCGGTACGGACAGGCCAGCCGCACGTGAAGTGATCGTCCGCATACATTGGAGAACCGGACACTTCCCCCGGGCAGCGGTTAGCGGCAAGCTATACAGGTGATGGTGCGCGAGTGGGACCCCAGGACCGCGTCGTCCGCCGAGATCGCGTCGCTGCTGGACACGCTCAACGCGGTCCTGGCAGTCGATCTGCCGCGGGATCCACCGTGGCGGGAGAGTTCCCTGCGGGAATACCTCTCCGAGGTGATGCCCGGCGAGCGGCGGATCTCCTGGGTCGCCCAGGCGGAGCCGGCCGGCGGCGGGGCGCCGGGGCCGATCCTCGGCCAGGTGAACGTGCTCCTGCTCGGCGACATCGGCGTGCTGGAGGTGCTGGTGCACCCCTCCCGGCGGCGCAGCGGGCTCGGCCGTGACCTGGTCCTGGTGGCCGCCCGGCGGGCCTACCAGGAGGGCTTCCAGTCGATCGGGGTCGAGGTGGTCGGCGACACGCCGGCCGTCGCCTTCTACGAGTCGCTCGGCTTCTCCAAGGAATACGTCGAGACCCGAAGCGTGCTCGACCTGTCCGCGGTGGACTGGGTCGAGCTGTCCGAGATGGCCACCGGCATCGGCGCGGGCTACCACCTGGAGTTCTGCCCCGGCGGGCCGCCCGACGACCTGATCGACGCGTACGCCCGGGCCAAGGCGGAGGTGCGCGACGTCGACGACGGCGAGCTGCGCCCCAGCTCGTACGACCCGCAGCGGCTGCGGGACAGCCTGGACTGCCTGCACCGGCGGGGCATGAAGCCCTACATCGTGCTCGCCCTCCACGAGCAGACCGGGGAGGTGGCCGGCCTGACCGAGGTGGTGGTGCCCGCCCAGCACCCCACCCGCGCCGACCAGTACGACACCATCGTCGTGCAGGACCACCGGGGCTACGGCATCGACCGGGCGATCAAGGCGCGGATGCTGCTGGAGCTGCGCTCGGCGGAGCCGAAGCTGACCGAGGTGCAGACCTGGAACGCACAGGCCAACGAGGCCATGCTCAAGGTCAACGCCGAGTTGGGCTACCGTGCGGACCGCGAGTGGTGTGAATACAGCGTCGACGTGGCCGAGCTGGTGCACCGCCTCGACGCCGGACGCTGACCGGAGAGTTCACGAAACCGACCGGTGGGGGATGGACGACGGTCAGCGGAGCCCCTTAACGTGCGTTAGTTCCCCGTCCACCCATCGTGGAGGCCCCATGCGCCCGCGCCGCACTCTTGCCGCGCTCGCGACCGCCACCGCCGCCGTGACCGTCGCGGCTGTCGGCGTCGCACCCACCGCGGCCAGCGCCGCGCCCACCGACCTGTTCATCTCGGAGTACGTCGAAGGCTCGTCGAACAACAAGGCGATCGAGCTGTTCAACGGCACCGGCGCCGCCGTCGATCTGGCCGCCAACGGCTACCAGCTCCAGTTGCACTTCAACGGCTCCACCACCCCGACGAACGTGGCGCTGACCGGGACCGTCGCGGCCGGCGACGTCTTCGTCTTCGCCTCCGCCTCGGCCGCGCCGGCGATCCTGGACCGGGCCGACCAGACCACGACAGCCGGCCTGTTCAACGGCGACGACGCGATCGTGCTGCGCCGGGGCGGCACCGTGCTCGACTCGATCGGCCAGGTCGGCGTCGACCCGGGCACCGAGTGGGGCACCGGTGTCACCAGCACCGAGAACAACACCCTGCGCCGGTTGCCCGCCGTGACGTCCGGCGACACCGACCCCTCGGACGCGTTCGACCCGGCCGCCCAGTGGGCCGGATTCCCGGTCGACACGTTCGACGGGCTCGGCACGCACACCGTCGACGGGGGCGGCCCGGTCGACGCGCCGGCGACGCTCACCTGCGGCCCGGCGCTGGTCACCCCGGTCGGCACGGCGGCGACCCGGGAGGTCACCGCCACCGACGCCGACGACCGGATCGTCGACCTGGCGGTCACCTCGGTCAGCCCGACCCCCGCCACCGGCTCCGTCAGCCGCACGGCCGTCACCCCGGCCGACGCGGTCGGCGGCACCGCCCGGGCCACGGTCGGCGCGAGCGCCGACCTGGCCGCCGGGGCGTACACGGTGGTGCTGACCGCGACCGACGCGGACGGCGGCACCGCCACCTGCACCCTCGCCGTGCAGGTCACCCGCGAGCTGACCGTCGGCGAGGTGCAGGGCCCGACCACCGACGGCGAGTCCGGCCCGGCCGACCGGTCCCCGCTCGCGCCGGCGTCCGGCAACGGCACCAGCAGCACGCTGTACGACGTGCGCGGCGTGATCACCCAGCTCACCCTGGCGCGTGACTCGTCGGGCCGGGACCAGCGCGGCTTCTTCCTGCAGAGCCGGTCCGGCGCCACCGACGGCGACCCGACCAGCTCGGACGGCATCTTCGTCTTCATGGGCTCGTTCACCTCGCTGATCGGCGGCTACGTGCCGACGGTCGGCGACGAGGTGGTGCTCCGGGCCCGGGTCTCCGAGTACTTCAACTTCACCCAGCTCTCCGGCGCGTCACTGGTGCGCAAGCTCGCCTCCGGCGTCGACGTGAACGCCGAGGTCGAGGTGGCCGACGCGGTGCCGCCGGTCGAGCTGGCCGACGCGCAGCGGTTCTGGGAGCGGCACGAGGGCGCCCGGCTGCGGGTGCGGGCCGGCAGCGGCGCCGTGAGCGGGCGGAACGTCTTCGCCTCCACCGCCGACGGCGAGATCTTCGTGATCGACCGGGACGACCCGCTGCTGGATCGCGCCGACCCGTACGCCCGCCGGGTGTTCCGGGACGCGCACCCGCTGGACAACGACCCGGGCCGCCGCTTCGACGACGGCAACGGCCAGCGCATCCTGCTCGGCAGCATGGGCGTCAAGGGCACCACGGGCGACAGCGGCGCGCTGCTCCCACCCGCCCGCACCTTCGACACGCTGACCGCCGACGCGGTCGGTGGCCTCTACTACTCGTTCGAGAAGTACGGCGTGCAGGTCGAGCGGGCCGAGTTCACCGGCGGGACCGACCCGTCCACGAACAACCCGCCGCAGCCGGCCAAGCGGTCGGAGGAGGTCGCGGTCGCGACCTACAACGTCGAGAACCTGTACGACTACCGCGACGACCCGTTCGACGGCTGCGACTTCGCCGGCAACGCCGGCTGCACCGGGGTGCGCCCGCCGTTCGACTACGTCCCCGGCAGCGAGCAGGAGTACCGCGACCAGCTCGCCGCGCTGGCCGACCAGATCAGCACCGACCTGCACTCGCCCGACCTGATCCTCGTGCAGGAGGCGGAGGACCAGGACATCTGCGCGGTCTCCGGCGGCGAGCTGGTGTGCGGCACCACCAACAACGCGGACGGCGCGCCGGACACCCTCCAGGACCTGGCGCTGACCATCGCGGCGAGCGGCGGCCCGGCCTACGCGGCCGCGTACGACCGCAGTGGCGCGGACGCGCGGGGCATCACCGCCGCGTTCCTGTACCGCACCGACCGGGTGTCGCTGGCCGAGGCGACCGCCAGCGACCCGCTGCTGGGCTCGGCGCCGACGGTGCAGTACCGCGGCGCGGGGCTGCCGGGCAACGCGGACGTGCAGAACCCGAAGGCGCTCAACGCCGTGCTTCCCGCCGACGTGGACACCTCCACCGGCAAGGACGGTGACAACGTCTTCACCCGGGCTCCGCAGCTCGGCAAGTTCACCGTGGCCGCCGCGCCCGGGTCGACCGAGCGGTACACCCTGTGGGCCGCGAGCAACCACTACTCCTCGGGGCCGGACAGCCGGGTCGGGCAGCGCCGGGAGCAGGCCGCGTACGGGGCCGCGATCGTCACGGCGATCGAGGCGTCGGACCCGGACGCGCGGGTGGTGTACGGCGGGGACCTGAACGTCTTCCCCCGCCCCGACGACCCGATCGCCACGGCCGCGGAGCCCACCCCGTCGGACCAGCTCGGGCCGCTGTACGAGGCCGGCATGCGCAACCTCTGGGACGACCTGCTCGCCGACGCCCCGTCGTCCGCCTACTCGTACAGCTTCGAGGGGCAGTCGCAGACGCTGGACCACCTGTTCGTCAACGGCGCGCTGCACCGGGACCTGGTGGAGATGCGGGCGGCGCACATCAACGCCGACTGGCCGGCCGAGCACGCCGCCGACGGCACGCGCGGCTCCAGTGACCACGACCCGCAGGTGGCCCGGTTCCGGTCGCGGGCCTCGCTCAGCGTCGGGGACGTGTCGGTGGCCGAGGGCGACCGGGGCACCCGCCCACTGACCTTCACGGTCACCGTCTCGCGACCGCTGTCCCAGCCGGTGCTGCTCTGCGCCGCCACGTACGGCACAACGGCCCAGGCGGGCGCCGACTACGACCCCTACGTCGGTTGCAAGGTCCTGGCCGCCGGGCAGACCTCGCTGGCCTTCCCGGTGACTGTGCGCGGTGACCGCAAGCGGGAGGCCGACGAGAAGCTGACGCTGCTGGTGACGGGCGTTCCGGGGCTGCGCCTCGCCGACCCGGTCGCGGTGGGCACCATCGCCGACGACGACTGACGTCGCCCCAGGCAGCCCCTCCGGCTGCGCGTACCGACGGCCCGCCCGCCAGGAAGCACCTGGCGGGCGGGCCGTCGGCCATCTCAGGGAGCAATGGGCCGACGGGGACGATGGGTTCACGGACACCGGCGATCGTGCCCGCACGCGCGCGGCGGCGGGGGCACGTTGCGGTACTTGGCCACCCGCACCTCCCACTGGCTGCGCCGCCGCATGGCGTCCCGGACGGCGCGATTGCGGTAGAACGTCTCCGGCGGGCGGGCTAGCCCGTAGAGGTCCGCCCACCACTCCCCGGGCTCGGGGTCGAGAATGGTGTCGAGGTGCGACGGGTAGCGGCGTTCCGCCCCGTCGCGGGTGTCGTCGCGGTCCCGCATCGGCTTCAGCACCCGCCCGAACTCGTCGACCACCGCCAGCCGGAACCCGGCGACCCCGATGACGCGGCGCAGGAGCAGGATGCTCGGCACCAGCCGACCCGCCTCGATCCGCCCCACGGTGGCGTGGTGCACCCCCGCCCACCGAGCCAGCTCCCGCTGGCTCAGGTCGGCGCGACGCCGGATCGCACGGACGATGCCGGCGGCGGGCCACGGAATGTCGAACGGCTCGGTCAGCAGCACGGGCGGCTCGTCGGAGCGCGCTTGATCTTCGCAGCCCGGCTGCTCGTCAGAGCCGGGCTGGTCGTCAGAGCCGGGCTGGTCGTCAGAGCCGGGCTGGTCGTCAGGGGACGGCCGGTCGTCGGCCCATGGCGCGTCGGCCCATGGCGCGTCGGCCCATGGCGCGTCGGCCCATGGCGCGGCGGGAATGTCGGTCATCCCGTCACGGTCCCGGCCGTGCGGGCCCTTCGCAATCCCGCCTCCCCGGCCTGTGGACAACCCACCTACCTGTGGAGAACGGCAGCACCCACGTCGGCCGGGACGACTCCCGGCGACCTCACCAGACCCTCACGCTGGGTAACATCCCGACCGGAAGACCCCCATGTGACCGTGAGTGATGGCGCTGGCGCCGTCGACCCAGCTTCGCCGCCGACGACCCCGGCCAGCCGCCGCCCTGACCAGCGCATTTCCGAAGAATGCCCCGAGGAGGCAGCCTACCCTCGAACGCTTTGCTCTGCACCCGCATACGCGACAGACACTCTCGGTTGCTGGTGCATATCCGGGTGCAGAGCAAAGCGTTCGAGGGAGGGGTTCGCGACTCGCTTGGATTGATCGCTCTGAGTAACGGACACAGCATGCGTGGGCCGGGCACGCATGAATGAGCCGGCCTGGCGTCGCCGTCAGTGGACCCGCGCTCCGGCGTCTCCGCCCGGTTCGCGCCGTCCTGTGTCGTGGGTCGTGGGTTTCGGGTCGTCGGGCAGGGCTGCGTCCTGCGCGACCGGGCCGCGACCGGGACTGGGACCGGTCCGTGCCGACTTCTCTGTCCGGCCGTGCGCGGCGTGGCGTCTGTGACGCCGTTGCCCGACCCCGGGTGCCGTCGGTAGGGCCTCAGTAGCGCTCGCGGAGGAGTTGGGCGGCCTCGACCGCCCAGTAGGTGAGGATGATCTGCGCACCGGCCCGGCGGATCGAAGTGAGCGTCTCCAGCATCACCCGCTCCCGGTCGATCCAGCCGTTCGCGGCGGCCGCCTCGACCATGGCGTACTCGCCGGAGACCTGGTAGGCCGCGACCGGGACGTCGACCGCCGCGCGGACCGCCGACACCACGTCGAGGTACGGCAGCGCCGGCTTGACCATCACCATGTCGGCGCCCTCGGCGACGTCCAGCTCGACCTCGCGCAGCGACTCCCGCAGGTTCGCCGGGTCCTGCTGGTAGGTGCGCCGGTCGCCCTCCAGGGCCGACTCCACCGCGTCGCGGAACGGGCCGAAGAAGGCCGAGGCGTACTTGACGGCGTACGCCAGCACGGCCACGTCCTGGTGGCCGGCGGCGTCGAGCGCCCGGCGCACCACGCCGACCTGGCCGTCCATCATCCCGGACGGCCCGACCACCCCGACCCCGGCGGCGGCCTGGGCCACCGCCATCTCGGCGTACGCCGCCAGCGTGGCGTCGTTGTCCACGCCGCCGTCGGGGGTGAGCAGCCCGCAGTGCCCGTGCGAGGTGAACTCGTCCAGGCAGAGGTCGCTCATCACCACCGTGGCGTCGCCCACCTCGGCCACGACGTCGCGGATCGCGACGTTGAGGATGCCGTCCGGGTCGATGCCGCCGGACCCGGTGGCGTCCCGCCGCGCCGGCACCCCGAAGAGCATGATGCCGCCGACGCCCGCCTGGACGGCCTCGACCGCGGCCTTGCGGAGCGAGTCCCGGGAGTGCTGGAGCACCCCCGGGAGCGACGCGATCGCCCGCGGCTCCGTCAGCCCCTCCTTGACGAACATCGGCAAGACCAGCTCGGCCGGGTCGACGCGGGTCTCGGCCACCAGCCGCCGGAGCGCCGCGTTGCGGCGCAGCCGGCGGGGCCGGATCTCGGGGTACGGCATCACGGGCCTCCTGCTACGACGACTACCGGAACCTCAGGGCGGTCGGCCCCTGGACCTTCGAGCCGCGGCGCTGCTTCGCCGGCATGGCGGCGAGCTTCTCGCGCAGCTCGACGGCGTAGGCGGCGAGCGCCTCCACCAGGTCGGGGACCGAGGCGTGCGGCGGCTGGACGTCGACCCGCAGGCCGAACTCCGTCGCCGTCTCCGCCGTCTTGGGCCCGATCACTGCAACAACGGTACGGGCGTGCGGCTTCCCCGCGATGCCGACCAGGTTCCGCACGGTGGAGGACGAGGTGAAGAGCACCGCGTCGAAGCCGCCGGACTTGATCGCGTCCCGGATCTCGGCGGGCGGCGGGGCGGCCCGGACCGTCCGGTACGCGGTCACGTCGTCGACCTCCCAGCCGCGCTCGGTGAGCCCGGCGGCGAGGGTCTCGGTGGCGATGTCGGCGCGCGGCAGCAGCACCCGGCCGACCGGGTCGAGGATCTCGTCGTGCGGCGAGAACTCGGCCAGCAGCCCCTCGGAGGACTGCTCCCCCGACGGGATCAGCTCGGGCTGGATGCCGAACGCGCGGACGGCGTCGGCGGTCGCCTCGCCGATGCAGGCGATCTTGACGCCGCCGAAGTGCCGTGCGTCCAGGCCGTGCTCCGCGAACTTCTCCCAGACCGCGCGGACCGCGTTGACCGAGGTGAAGATCACCCAGGCGTACCGGCCGTCGACGAGGCCCTTGACCGCCCGCTCCATCTGGGCCGGGGTCCGCGGCGGCTCGACCGCGATCGTCGGCACCTCGCAGGGGATGGCCCCGTACGCGCGCAGCCGCGCGCTCATCACGCCGGCCTGCTCCTTGGTGCGGGGCACGAGGACCTTCCAGCCGTACAGCGGCCGGTTCTCCCACCAGCTCAGCTTGTCCCGCTGGCCGACGCCCTCGCCGACGGTGAGCACGACCCGGCCGGTGAAGCCGAGCGCCGCCGCGACGAAGGAGTCCACGGTCGACGTGGTGGTGTACTGCGTCTCGCCGGTGCCGTCCCCGGTCACCCCGACGCCGGTGGCGCCGTCCACCCCGGCGGCGAGCAGCCCGTCCCGGATCGCGGCGAGGTCGCCGGCGTCCACGGCCAGGGCGAGCGAGCCCCGGCCGACGGCCGCGGCGAGGGCGTCGAAGTCCAGCGTGCTGACGTCCTCGACGTCGGCCGCCGTGCGTACGCCGGGCAGCGGCACGCCCGCGTAGGTCGCCACACCCTCCGCCTGGCCGACGCCCGGAACCACCTCGAAGTGCGCGGCGGTACGCGCCACCGCCTGCACCTCCCGGACCACCGACTCGTGGCCGAACGGGTCGCCGGCGACCAGGTGCACCGCGTTCAGCCCGGACCGGGCCGCCGAGATCAGCACCTTCGCCACGTCGCCCGGCGCGCCCTCGGCCGGGGTGAACTGGGCGTCGGACTTGGCCTGGGCACGGACGGCGTCGAGCAGCGACTCGGGGACTCCCCGGTCGTACACCACCTGGTCGGCGTCGACCAGGGCGTCGTGCGCCCGGCGGGTCAGCAGGCCCGGGTCGCCGGGACCGGCCCCGACGAACGCGATACGGCCTACGGGCTTACGGGTGCGGGTCATTCTGTGCTCCCAAATTGCTGGGTCCCCGGGCCGGCGTGTCCTTCTTGGCCGAGGATCGAGTCGGCGCCGAGGTCGAGGAGTTCGGCGGCGAGTGCCTTGCCGATCTCCGCCGCGTCGGCGAGCGTTCCGGTGCGGGACAGCCGGAGGTCTCGCGAGCCGTCCGGGCTGATCACCGCCCCGCGCAGGTAGATCTCCTGGACAACGTCGCCCTCGGCACCCGAGCCGGTTGGCTCGCCTTCGGCGACGACGGCGTAGGCGGCGACCGGAGCGGAGCATCCGGCCTCCAGGGTGGCCAGCAGCGCCCGCTCCGCGACGACCGCGGCGCGGGACGGTGTGTGGTCGAGCACGGCGAGCAGCTCGACCATGTCCGGGTCGTCGATCCGGCACTCCACCGCCAGCGCGCCCTGGGCGGGCGCGGGCAGCATCAGCATCGGGTCGAGCGTCTCGGTGATCACCTCGGTCCGCCCCAGCCGGGCCAGCCCGGCCCGGGCCAGGACGATGGCGTCCAGGTCGGCCTCCGGGCCGAGCACCCGGGCGAGGCGGGTGTCGACGTTGCCCCGGATCGGGGCGACCTCCAGCTGCATCCCGAGGGCGTGCAGTTGGGCGATGCGGCGCAGCGCGCCGGTGCCGACGGTCGCGCCGGGCGGCAGCTCGGCGAGGGTCCGGCCGTCGCGGGCGACCAGCGCGTCCCGCGGGTCCTGCCGGACCGGCACCGCCGCGATGTGCAGCCCGGCCGCCGTGGCGGTGGGCAGGTCCTTGTAGGAGTGCACCGCGAAGTCGATGGTGCCGGCGGTCAGCGCGTCGCGCAGGGCGGAGACGAAGACGCCGACGCCGAGCCGGTGCACCGGCGCGGACGATCGGTCGCCGGCGGTGACCACCTCGACCAGCTCGACCGGGCGGCCGGTGGCGGCGGTCAGGGCCTCGGCGACGTGGCCGGACTGGGCCATCGCCAGTTTGCTGCCCCGGGTACCGAGGCGCAGGGGGGCACTCATCGCTCACCTCCGGTGGGCGGGACGTCGGCCGGGCTGGCCGACGACGGGAAGTCGGCGAGGCCGAACGGCGGTACGACGTCGCTGTCCACGACGTCGGGGACGGTGTCGACCGGCGACGTCTGCGGCACCTGGAGGTCGAACAGCTCGCGCAGCAGGGCCGCGTACTGGTCGCCGCCGGGCTCCGCGGCGAGCTGGCGGACCCGCACGGTGGGCTGGTGCAGCAGCCGCTGGACCACCCGGTGCACCGTCCGGGCCACCTCGGCACGCTGGTCGTCGGTGAGGTCCGGGCGGCGCTGGGCGAGCCGGCGCAGCTCGGCGGTGACCACGTCGTCGGCGCGGCCACGCAGGGCGGCCACGGTCGGCGCGACGTCGGCCCCGCGCAGCCAGGTGAGGAAGGCCTCGACCTCGCCGGCCACGATCCGTTCGACGGCGGCGGCGTCGGCGGCGGCGGGACCGTCGGCGAGCAGCGCCGCCATCCGGTCGATGTCGATCACCTCGACGCCGGGCAGCTCGGCGACGCCGACCGCCACGTCGCGCGGCACGGCCAGGTCGAGCAGGACCAGCGGCCCCCGCCCGGGGTCGCGCCCGGCGAGCGCCCGGGTGACCACCTCGCGGGTGAGGACCGCTTCCGTGGCCGCGGTGGCGGCCACTACGATGTCCACTGTGGAGAGCGCGGTGGTGAGTTCCGTCATCGGCGCCGCGCTGGCCCCGTACGCCTCGGCCAGCCGGACGGCCCGGTCGGCGCCCCGGTTGGTGACGGTGACCGGCCCGGCACCCAGCCGGGACAGCGTGGCCACGCCCAGCGAGCCCATGGCGCCCGCCCCGACCACCAGCGCCGGGCGGCCGGCCAGGTCGCTGCCGAGGTGCTCGGCGGCCAGGTCCAGGGCGGCGGTGACGACGCTCTGACCGGCCCGGTCGATGCCGGTCTCCGCGTGGGCGCGCTTGCCGACCCGCAGCGCCTGCTGCATCAGCTCGTGCAGCAGCCGCCCGGCGGTGTCGGCCCCGGTCGCCGAGTGGTACGCGTCGCGCAGCTGGCCGAGGATCTGCGCCTCGCCCACGACCATCGAGTCCAGCCCGGCGGCGACCCGGAAGACGTGGTCCACCGCGGCGGCGTCGAAGTGCACGTAGAGGTGGTTGGCGAGCCCGGCCGGCTGGCACCCGGCCTGCTCGGCCAGCACGGCGCAGATGTCGCCGAGACCGCCGTGGAATCCGGACACGGCGGCGTAGACCTCCACCCGGTTGCAGGTGGAGACGAGCACGGCCTCGGTCACGTACGGCTGCGCGACCAGGCGGTCCAGGGTGCGGGTGAGATCGGCGGGGGCGACCGCGAGCTGCTCCAGCGTGGCGACGGGAGCCGTGCGGTAGGACGCGCCGACGACGAGCAGTTTCACGTGCCGATCGCCTCCTGAGGGTCGGTGACCGCGAACCCGCCGGGCAGGGCGGTGAGGGCGGACCCGCCGGTGGCGGGAAGCGCGGTCAGCGATGCCTTGCGGTGCTCGTGGAAGGACAGGATCTGCAGCTCTATGGCCAGGTCGACCTTGCGCACGTCGACCCCCTCTGGAACCGAGAGTACGCACGGAGCGAAGTTCAGGATGCTCGTCACACCGACGGCCACGAGTTGGTCGGCGACCGCCTGGGCGGCCGGGGCCGGGGTGGCGATCACGCCGATGGCGATGGACTCCTCGACGGCGACCCGGGGCAGCTCGTCGATGTGCCGGACGACCAGCCCGCTGATCTCCTCGCCGACGCGTTCGGGGTCGGCGTCGAAGAGCGCGGCGATCCGGAAGCCGCGGCTGGCGAAGCCGTCGTAGCCGGCCAGGGCGTGACCGAGATTACCCACGCCGACGAGGGCGACCGCACGGCGCTGGGTGAGCCCGAGCACGAACTCGATCTGGTCGACCAGCAGCGCCACGTCGTAGCCGACGCCCCGGGTGCCGTACGAGCCGAGGTGCGAGAGGTCCTTGCGGAGCTTCGCCGAGTTCACCCCCGCGGCGCTCGCCAGCCCCTCGCTGGACACGGTCTCGTGACCGCTTTCGGCCAGGTTGTGCAGGGCACGGAGGTATTCGGGGAGCCGCGCGACGGTCGCCTCGGGCAGGTCCGGGAGCGCCGGTACGGCACCGGCGCGACCGGGCGCGCCAGGGTGACGGTGCTGACTCATGAGACTCCGTGCGGTGCGATCCTCGGCCAGCTCCAGCGGCCGGCCGTTTCGGGACTCCCGCTGGCGACCGAGATTGCCGGCTGTGCTAGCAGGGCGCGTCGGAACTACAGAGTAGGCGCTTGTGAAGGCGTGCACAAATCGCGATCTTGACAGCTCGCGACGCGGCTCCACCTGGCCCTCCATCCCGCAAGATCGATACAGCGGCCTCCGCCGGCGCCGCACGGCGATTATTGCTCAATTACGACTTCTCTGACCAATCGCGCGAGCGCGGCTCGCCGCCGATTACGTCACGGGTGCCGGCGGGCCCGACCGCCGGCACCGGGCCCACCGCCGGCCGGGCTCCGGGGCGCCGGCGGGCGCCGCCCGGAGGGCCACGGTAGGGACAGCCCTACGCCGGAGAGGCCGGCCGACGGGATGGGTCGTTCAGCCCCGCGCTGCCTAGCCTCGTGGTATGACCGCCGCACCCGTCGCCGCCGCCCCGCCCGCGTCGGCGCCGACCATCTCCCGTCAGCTCCTCCTGGACTCCGGCTACGTGCTGCTCGGCCTCCCCCTGGCCCTGGCCAGCTTCGTGGTCCTGCTGGCCGGCCTCGCGGCCGGCCTCGGGCTGGTGGTGACGGTGATCGGCCTGCCCGTCCTCAGCGGCACCCTGTACGCCGCCCGGGGGCTGGCCGACATCGAGCGGCTCCGCCTCCCCGCCGTGCTGCACCAGTCCCGGATCCGCCCGCAGTACCGGCTCCCCGAGCCCGGGGCCAGCGCCTGGCGGCGGATCTTCGTGCCCATGGGGGACGCGCAGTCCTGGCTCGACCTGGCGCACGGCATCCTCAAGCTGGTCGTGGCCGTCGCCACCTTCGCGGTCACGCTGGTCTGGTGGGCCGGCGCCGTCGCCGGATCGCTCTACTGGGCGTACGACTGGGCGCTGCCGCACGGCGACCCGGAGAACGTCGGCCTCCCCCAGCTCCTCGGCCTGGGCGACTCGACCGTCGCCCGGATCGGGCTGCACACCGCGATCGGGCTGTTCTTCCTGATCACCCTGCCGATCGTGGCCCGCGGCTGCGCGCTGCTCCAGGCGAGCTTCGGCCGGGCCATGCTCACCGGCGTGGCGGAGATGCGCAACCGGATCACCGTGCTGGAGGAGCAGAAGCGGGCCGCCGTGTCCGCCGAGGCGAGCGCGCTGCGCCGGCTGGAGCGGGACATCCACGACGGCCCGCAGCAGCGCCTGGTCCGGCTCGCCATGGACCTCAGCCGGGCCCGCCAGCAGCTCGCCTCCGACCCCGACGCCGCGGCGCGGACCCTGGACGAGGCGGTCACCCAGACCCGGGAGACGCTCGCCGAGCTGCGCGCCCTGTCCCGGGGCATCGCGCCGCCGATCCTGGTCGACCGGGGCCTGCCCAGCGCCCTGGCGGCGCTGGCCGGGCGCGGCCTGATCCCGATCGAGCTGCGGGTGGACCCGGAGCTGGGCAGCCCCGCCGGCCGGCTCGACCCGGCGGTGGAGAGCACGGCGTACTTCGTCGTGGCCGAGGCGCTGACCAACGTCGCCAAGCACAGCCGGGCGACCGAGTGCCACGTCACCGTGGCCCGGCGCGACGGCCGGCTGGAGGTGGGCGTCGGCGACGACGGCCAGGGCGGCGCCCACCTGGCCAAGGGGCACGGGCTGGTCGGCATCGCCGACCGGGTACGCGCCGCCGGCGGCCGGCTGGACGTGGTCAGCCCCGTCGGCGGACCCACCGAAATCCGCGCCGAACTCCCGCTGTGACCCCGACGTGGTAGACAACTCAACCATGCGGATCGTGATCGCGGATGACGCCGTGCTGCTCCGGGAAGGGCTGGTCCGGCTGGTCAGCGAGCGGGGGCACGAGGTGGTGGCCGCCGTCGCCGACGGCGAGGCGCTGGTGGCGGCGGTCGTCGCGCACCGGCCGGACGTGTCGATCGTCGACGTCCGGATGCCGCCCTCGCACACCGACGAGGGGCTGCGCGCGGCGGTGGAGGCCCGGCGGCTGGTGCCCCGCACCCCGATCCTGGTCCTCTCCCAGTACGTCGAGGTGTCGTACGCCGACGACCTGCTCGCCACGACCGGTGGCGGCGGGGGCGGGATCGGCTACCTGCTCAAGGACCGGGTGGCCGCGATCGACGAGTTCCTCGACGCCCTGGACCGGGTGGCCGCCGGCGGAACGGTGCTCGACCCCGAGGTGGTCGGCCAGCTCTTCGCCCGGCGCCGCCGCGACGACCCGCTGCGCGAGCTCACCCCGCGCGAACGCGAGGTGCTCGCCCTGATGGCCGAGGGCCGCTCGAACACGGCGATCGCGCGCACCCTGGTGGTCACCGACGGCGCCGTCGAGAAGCACGTCCGGAACATCTTCACGAAGCTCCAGCTCCCGCCCGACACGGAGCAGCACCGCCGGGTCCTGGCCGTCCTCGCCTACCTGCGCAACTGACCCCGCCCGGTCAGGGCAGGGCGGCCGCCAGGGCCACGGCCTCGGTGAGGGTGTCGGCGACCGGGTGGCCGGAGGCGCGCAGGCGGGCCGAGTCGGTGAACCCGCCGGTGTAGAGCACGGCGCGACCGCCCACCGACAGGGCGGCGTCGGCGTCGTCGACGGAGTCCCCGATCAGCACCACGTCCCGGCCGGCCACGCCCAGCTCGGCCAGGTGGTTGCGGAGGGACTCGGCCTTGCGGTCGCCGCCGACGGTGGCCCGCAGCCCGTCCACCCGGACGAAGTGCCCGCTGAGCCCGTACGTCCGCACCGTCGGCACCAGCTCCTCGTGGAACCACATCGAGAGCAGGGACTGGTTGCCCCGCCACGCCGCCATCGCGACCGTGGCGTCGTGCGCCAGCTCACAGGTGGTCAGCCCGGCCCGGTACGCGTCGTGGAAGATCCGGTCCAGCCGGCCGAACTCGTCGTCGTCGACCGCCTGGCCGAGCACCTCGGCGTAGTAGTCGGCGATCGGCCGGCGGAACCTGACCCGGTGCTCGTCGGCGGTCACCGTGGGCCCGCCGACGCTGGCGAAGGCGACGTTGGTGGACGCGACCACAAGGTCGAGGTCGTTGAGCAGGGTGCCGTTCCAGTCCCAGACCAGGTGGCGGTGCGCAGGGGTCATCGCAGCACCATAAACCGGCGTCACCGACCCGCCCTGGCCGGCCCGGCGGTCCCGGGCGCTACAACTGCGGGGTCGTCAGGTCCCGCAGCAGCCGCTCCTCCTCCACCCGCCAGTAGCCGTGCTCCTTGCCGTCGAGCAGCACCACCGGCAGGCGGTCGCCGTACTCGCGTTCCAGCTCGATGTCGTCGGTGACGTCCTTCTCGGTCCACCGGTCCCCGGTGACCGCCACCACCCGGTCCAGCGCCGCCTTCGCGTCCTCGCAGAGGTGGCAGCCGGGCCGGGTGATCAGGGTGAGTCGGGGCTCACGCATCGGTCTCCTCCGTGGTGCTGGTGCCGGCCGGGGCCGGCGGACGGTTCTCCGGCGACGCCGCCGGCGGCGGCACCGGTGCCGCCGGGGACGACGCCGGCCGGAGCAGGGTCTTGCGTACCTTGCCGATCACCGAGTGCGGCAGCTCGTCGACGAACTCGACGGCGGTCGGGCACTTGAACCGGGCCAGGTTGCGGGCGCAGTGGGCGAGCAGCTCCTCGCCCGTGACCGGGCGCCCCGGCGCCGGCACCACGTACGCCCGGACAGTCTCGCCGGTCCGCGGGTGCGGCACACCCAGTACCGCCGACTCGGCCACGCCGGGATGGGCGGAGAGCACCAGTTCGACCTCGCGCGGGTACACGTTGAACCCGTTGACCAGGATCAGCTCGCCGACCCGGTCGACCAGGAAGAGGTCGCCGTCGGAGTCGGCGTACCCGACGTCGCCGGTGGCCCACCAGCCGTCGGCGTCCGGCCCGCCCCGGCCGTCCGGCCAGTACCCGGAGAAGAGGTTCGCCCCGCGCACCACGATCTGGCCCGGGTCCGTGCCCGGCGCGGCGTCGGAGAGGTCCAGCTCGTCGGCGTCCTCGTCCGGCTCGGCCACGCCGTCGCGCCACAGGTCGGCCCCGTCCGTCCCGACCAGGCGCAGCTCGACGCCGGGCAGCGGGCGGCCGATCGAGCCGGCCTTCGGCTCGCCGCCGACGAGGGTGGAGGTGAGCACCGGCGCGGTCTCGGTCAGGCCGTACCCGACGTGCACCGGAAGGCCGGCGACCTCGGCGAAGCGGGCCGCGACGGCCGGCTCCAGCGGCGCCGCGCCGCAGACCACGAGCCGCGCCGACGCCATGGCCGCGGCGACCGCGCTGGCGTCCGCCGTGGACCACGCGGCCACCATCGACGGTACGCCGACCAGCACGCCGACCCGGCGGCGGGCGATCTCGGCCAGCCCGGCGTCGGGGCCGAGGTCGTCGACCAGCACGCCGGTCGCGCCATGGTGGACGACCGCGCCCAGCCCCGAGTTCAGCCCGTACGCGTGGAACAGCGGCAGCGCGAGCAGCACGGTGTCGCCCGGCCCGACGACCGGCGGGTCGATGCGGTCCACCTGCTCGTGGTTGGCCGCCAGCGCCCGGTGCGTGAGCATCGCTCCCTTCGGCCGCCCCTCCGTGCCGGAGGTGTAGAGCAGCACCGCCAGGTCGTCGCCGCCCCGGTTGGGGAACGGGCCCCCGCCCCCGCCGTCCGTCATGGGCGGGGCGCCGTGCACGGCGGTGAGCGCGGGGAGTTCCCCGGCGACGCCGGCGACGAGGTCGCGCACCCGCTCGGTGCCGATCAGGACCGAGGCGCCGGAATCGGCCAGCACGTGCCGCAACTCGGGGACGGTGAGGCCGGGGTTGACCGGCACCGCCACCAGCCCGGCGCGCAGCGCGCCCAGGTAGCCGACCACGAAGTCCGGCGAGTTGCCCAGCGCGATGGCGACCCGGGGCGGGTGCCGGTCGACGGCGGCGGACGGGCCCGCCGTCGCCCCGGCGACCGGGGTCCCGGTCGGTGCCGCCCCGTCGGCCCGGTCCTCGGTCGGTGCCGCTCCGGCGGGCGGATTCCCGGTCAGGTCCGCCAGGGCCCGGGCGGCGGCGGTCACCGAGGCGTCCAGTTCGGACCAGGTCAGGGTCCCCTCGCGCCAGTGCAGCGCGGGTCGGTCGCCGTGGGCGACGGCCGCCCGGCGGACCCGGTCGGCGAGGTTCGACGCGATGCTGTCGGATGCGTCCTGCACGGTGGCTGAGTCTGGCACAGCGCCGGGTCTCGGGCCATGCCCGCGACGGCCCGGGCCGCGCCCGAGGGGCCGGCGGGCGCGCCGGCGCCTCGGCGGGTCCCGCCGGCAGGACGACCGGGGCGCGCGGACGAGACGGATCGAGTCCCGTGCACGGGACATGCCGGCGCGCCGTGTCACGCGGGACGCTCCTGAGTCGACCGCCGCGTCACCCGTCCGCCCCGCGCCGGCCGGCGTGCCCGCTGAGCTGGAAACCCTCGGAATCACACGGCAATCCGAATGTCAACCGCACGCGACGGACAACCGGTCCGCCATTTGTGCGACGCGGCGGGAAATACTTCCGCCCTGTGTAACGGACTTGCCACGCGCGGGTGACGTTGGCCCTATCATCACTCGGGTCGGCTCACCCCATTTGCCGTGAGTCGACACCCCTCAGCCCGAGGAGGCCCCCGTGCCTGTGAGCGCATTGGACCAGCACCTCAAGGGGATCTGCCGCCCGTCGGCACGCCCCGAGCCAGCCCTGCCCGACCGCCCGGGTGGCGGCGCGGCGGCGACGCGCCGACCGGCGCGGCCCGCGGCCGGCGGGACGGAGGCGGCGCGGTGACGACCTTCGGTTACGCGGAACGGCCGCTCGGCCTGACCAACCCCGCGACCCGCGCCCCGCTCAACGAGCGACCCGCCGTCCGGGGCCCGCTGGACGACACGGGCAGCCTCGCGGTCCGCGGCGAGGGCACGTCGAGCCGGATCCGCCACCGGCCGCACCACAACGAGCCGCCACCGCGACCCGCGACACCCGGGGGCAACGCCAAGCCGGCCGGGGGCCGGGTGGCCGTGCCGGCCCGGCCCACCATGCCGGCGCAGGGCCGCCGCACGACGGAACCGTCGACGGCGTCCGAGCAGTCGGCCGCGGAGACGGCCGTGATCCCGGCGGTGCCGGCGACCGCCGCCGCCCCCGCCGCCTCCACGGGCTTCCCCAGCCGTCCGGACCCGTCCGACCCGGCGACCGAGGTCTGGGCCCTGGTCGAGCGCGCCCAGGCGGGCGAGTCCGAGGCGTTCGGGCTGATCTACGACCGGTACGTCGACACGGTGTTCCGGTTCGTCTACTTCCGGGTCGGCAACCGCCAGCTCGCGGAGGACCTCACCTCCGACACCTTCCTGCGCGCCCTCAAACGGATCGGCAGCTTCACCTGGCAGGGCCGGGACCTCGGCGCGTGGCTTGTCACCATCGCCCGCAACCTGGTGGCCGACCACTTCAAGTCCGGCCGCTACCGGCTGGAGGTGACGACCGGCGACGTGCTGGACGCCGATCGCGAGGACCGGGGCCCGGAGGGCAGCCCGGAGGCGGCGGTCGTCGAGCACATCACCAACGTGGCCCTGCTCAGCGCCGTCAAGCAGCTCAACCCCGAGCAGCAGGAGTGCATCGTGCTCCGCTTCCTGCAGGGGTTCTCCGTGGCCGAGACGGCCCGCGCGATGGGCAAGAACGAGGGCGCGATCAAGGCGTTGCAGTACCGCGCGGTACGGGCGCTGGCGCGGCTGCTGCCGGACGGCTTCCAACCGTAGTCCCGCCGACGGGACCGACGGTCGTCGATCTCTGTTCGTCCAGCCCACCGCCCTCTCTGCGCCGTGACGGCAATCACTTTCCGTGATTTCGCCCGCGGCGGGCCCGTAACCCATGCCCGGTGCGGACCGTTTCTCCGGGTGCGACCGGTGGTAGCCCCGGCATCCCCCCGGGTTCCGAGGTCCGGCAGCGTGGCCGGCCACGACGTTCGTCCGTGGTGTCACGCCGTCACCGGTCGCTGGCGACGACAGCGGCCGACCGGCCGTGACCAGCGAGAGGAGGTGCCTGCGGTGGACAGCGACCTCTTCTCCCGTCGGCGCGCGGAGCGCTTCGCGCAGCTTCTCGACGAGGCCAACGGCGGCCGGCGACACCACGTCCGCTCCCGCGCCGACGACCAGCTCGCCGCGCTCGTCGCCGTCGGGCAGCGGCTCGGCGCCGCCCCGCCGGCCGTCGAGGTGGACCCGGAGTTCCGCACCGGGCTGCGCGCCATGCTGCTGGCCACGGCCGAACGCGAGGGCATCGGCGCCCCGGCGACCGCCGCCGCGCCGGAGCCGGCCGCCGCCGACACCGGTCGCGGCCGCCTGCTGCCCGCCGTCACCGCCCGCCGGGCCCGCGCCCGCGGCGCCATCCTGGTCGGCATCGCGGCCGGCGCGGTCGCCCTCTCCGGCATCTCCGCCGCGAGCGAGAACGCGGTCCCCGGTGACGCGCTGTACGGCATGAAGCGCTCGACGGAACGGGCCCAGCTCGCGCTGGCCAGCTCGGACATCAGCAGAGGTCAGCTCTTCCTGGACTTCGCCCGCACCCGGCTGGCCGAGGCCGCCGCGCTGCGTGGGGACCGGGACGGCTACAGCGCCGTGCTGGACGACATGGACGCGGGCACCCGCCAGGGCGTACGCCTGCTGACCACCGCCGCGGTGCAGCGCTCCGACCTGGCGGCGCTGGACGCGGTCAACTCCTTCCTCACCGGGCAGCGGCGGGCGGTCGGGGACCTCCTCGACGCCGGCACCCGGGCCGACCGGGACCGGACCCGCCGCTCGCTGGCCCTGCTGGACGCGGTCCGCAAGCGCTCCGACGCGCTCCGCGCGGCGATCTCCTGCGGCCTGCCCGCCCCCGTCGGCAGCGACTCCCTCGGCCCGGCCCCCGCCACCTGCCCCGGCGACCGCTGACCTGTCCGGCGCGCCGTCCGCGCCACAGTTCACCCGCCGGGCGGTCGTCGGCAACCGTCGCCCGGCTACCCTCGACCAGTGGCAGGCGCACGCCGCGCCCGGTCAGCAGAGGGAGGTCGCGTGGCCCGCAGCCGCAAGGTGACGGTCAGCACCGACGTCCACGGTCACACCGCCGGCTGGGCGGAGACCGACCTGGCGCCCCTGGCTCCGCCGCAGCCGGATCCGACCGCGGCGGCCTTCTTCGACGTCGACAACACGATGATGCAGGGCGCGTCGATCTACTGGTTCGCCCGGGGCCTCGCCGCGCGCAAGTACTTCACCACGACCGACCTGGCCCGGTTCGCGTGGCAGCAGCTTCGCTTCCGGCTGCTCGCCACCGAGCACGCCGGGGACATGTCGCAGGCCAAGGAGGCCGCCCTCGCGTTCGTCGAGGGCTGGCGGGTGGACGACGTGGAGCGCCTCGCCGAGGAGATCTTCGACGAGCTGATGGCCCCCCGGATCTGGGGCGGCACCCGCCAGCTGGCCCAGCGGCACCTGGACGCCGGCGAACGGGTCTGGCTGGTCAGCGCCGCGCCCGTGGAGATCGGCCGGGTGATCGCCGCCCGGCTGGGCCTGACCGGCGCGATCGGCACGGTCGCCGAGGTGGTCGACGGGGCGTACACGGGCCGGCTGGTCGGCGACCTGATGCACGGCCCCGCGAAGGCCGAGGCGATCACCCAGCTCGCCGCGGTGGAGGGGCTGGACCTGGCCCGCTGCACCGCCTACAGCGACTCCTGCAACGACCTGCCGATGCTCTCCACGGTGGGTCGGGGGGTGGCGGTGAACCCCGACGCCGCCCTGCTCAGGGAGGCCCGGCAGCGCGGCTGGCAGGTACGCGACTTCCGCACCGGCCGGCGCGCCGTGAAGATCGTGGTGCCGTCCACCGCCGCCGCCGGGTTGCTGGCCGGGGCGGTCACCGCCGGCATGGCCCTGCACCGGCGTCGCCGCAACGGCTGACGTCGCCGGCCGCCCGCGTCACGGGCCGAACGGGTCCGGCCGGCGTTCGAGCAGCTTGTGCAGGGTCTGCTGGATCGTCTCCCGCACCTGGTCGGCCAGGTTGAACACCACGAGCGGGTCGTCGGCGGAGTCCGTCAGGTGCGCGGTGGGGATCGGCGGGCAGAACTCGATCAGCCACTTGCTCGGCAGCGGCACCATGCCCAGCGGCCCCAGCCACGGGAAGGTCGGGGTGACCGGGAAGTAGGGCAGCTTGAGCAGCCGCGCCAGGGGCTTGATGTCGGCGAGCATCGGATAGATCTCCTCGCCGCCGACGATGGCGACCGGCACGATCGGGGTGCCGGTGCGCAGCGCCGCCGAGACGAACCCGCCCCGGCCGAAGCGTTGCAGCTTGTAGCGCTCGGCGTAGAGCTTGCCGATGCCCTTGAAGCCCTCGGGGAAGACGCCGACCAGTTCGCCGTTGCCGAGCAGCCGCTCCGCGTCCGGGTTGCAGGCGACCGTCCCGCCCGTCTTGCGGGCGAGCTCGGAGACGACCGGCATCCGGAAGACCAGGTCCGCGCCGAGCAGCCGCAGGTAACGGTGGGCCGGGTGCTGGTCGTGCAGGGCGGCCGAGAGGATCAGCGCGTCCAGCGCCACGGTGCCGGAGTGGTTGCCGACGACCAGGCCGGCGCCCTCGGCGGGCACGTGCTCCAGGCCGGTGACCTCGGTACGGAACCAGTCCCGGTAGAGCACCCGCAGCAGCGGGTGGAAGATCGCCTCGGTGATCTCCGGATCGAAGCCGAACTCGTCGACCTCGTAGTCGCCGGAGAGCCGGCGGCGCAGGAACGCGAGCCCCTTGGCGACCCGGCGGTCCCAGTGGTCGCCCGGTCGGTCCGGCACCGCCGGCCCGGTCGTCGCCGGCACGTCCCCGGCCCCGCCCGGCCGGTCGGACTCCGTCGCGGCCGGCTCGTCGGGCTCGTCCGTGGCACCCGACGCGACAGGCCCGCCAGGCTCGTCGCTGCTGCCAGCAGCGGCCGCTACCGGCTCGTCGGTGGCGGCGGTGTCCGGCTCGTCGGCCGTGGCAGCCCGGCGCCCGTTCGCCCGCGCCGGCTCCGCGCCCGGCTCGGCGACGGTCAGCGGTACGTCGTAGCGGCCGTCGCGCCGCTCCTCCGGCGCGCTCACGAGCGCTCCCGCACGGCGGCCCGGACCTGCCGGATCCCCTCCAACACGAGGTGCTCCGCGGCCGCCAACTGGTCCCGGGTCACCACGACGCCACCGTGGTGGGCGCGGATGAAGTCGTCGAACGCGGCGGCGGTGGTGCGGGGCGTGAAGCCGTACTCCCGCTCCAGGCGGGAGGTGTCGACGACCCGGCCGTGCACGAAGAGGTCGACCTGGTCCAGGCCGTAGCGGCCGAAGCCGAGGTTGCGGGCGAACGCGACGGCCCCGGAGAGGCCGGGCTCCAGCACCGGCACGGCGACCCGGCCGGCCCGGCGGATCGCCTGGGAGAGGGAGAGCACCCCGGGACCGGCCACGTTGTACGTCCCCGGATGGTCCTCGACGATCGACCGGTGCAGCACCTCCAGCGCGTCGTCGAAGTGCAGGAACTGCAGCCGGGGGTCGCGGCCGAACACGGTCGGCACGACCGGCTGGGAGAAGTAGCGGGTGAGGGTGGTGTCGGCGGTCGAGCCGATGAAGGGCGCGAAGCGCAGCACCGTGGCGGTGACGTCGGGCCGTCGGCGGCGGAAGCCGCGGACGTACCCCTCGATGTCGAGGATGTCGCGGCCGAAGCCGCCGCGCGGCACCTCGCGCGGCTCGGTCTCCTCGGTGAAGACGGCCGGATCGCGGAACGACGCCCCGTACGCGGCCGTCGAGGAGCGGACCACGAGCTTGCGCAGCCGGGGGGCCCGCTGGCAGGCGGCGAGGAGCTGCATCGTGCCGATGACGTTCTGCTCCTTCATCGCCGCGCGACCGCCGTGCTGCTGGTCCGGGGCGGTGACGAGGGCGAGGTGGACCACGGCGTCGACGTCGAGGTCGGCGAGGAGACCGCCGAGCGAGCCGGCGTCGACGCGGACGCGCTCGACACGGTCGAGCAGGTCGGTGAACTCGGCGGCCGGCTCCGACGGATCCACGCCGATGACCCGCTCGATGCGCGGGTCGGCGGCGAGCCGGGCGGCGACGTGCGCGCCGAGGTAGCGGCTGACCCCGGTCACGACGACGACCCCCGGGGCATCTGGGGTGCCACCGGGGGTCATGTCGCGCACCTCCCCCGGCAGGCGGGATCGAGCCGGGACATCCACGGCCTGATCACCTGAGCCTCCGAGGGTCGACAGTTGGCAAGTGACGACGGGTGCCGGGCAGCGGCCCGGCCCCGGTCACTTGCCGAGACGGCGACGCTGGACGCGGGTCTTGCGCAGCAGCTTGCGGTGCTTCTTCTTAGCCATGCGCTTGCGGCGCTTCTTGACCACCGAGCCCATACGAAAGCCTTTCGATGCAACATGCGGGGCGACCGGATGACACCGTCGGGTGCCGTCTACGACCGCGTGCGGACAGCGGACCGGGCCAGCGGGACATGCGGCGGGGCGCATCTGCGGTCACGGTCGGGGTCCAGGGTAGCGGGAGAGCGTCAGCAGGACCAACGCGCCCCCGTCGATGCCCGTTACGTCGCACTCGACGGGTGGCCCGCGGGCGGCTCAGGCGGTTTCCTGAAAGGCACCCCGCAGGTATTCGTGCACCGCGTGTTCGGGAACCCGGAACGACCGGCCGACCCGGACCGCGGTGAGCTCACCGCTGTGCACCAGGCGGTAGACCGTCATCTTCGACACCCGCATGACCGTCGCCACCTCGGCGACGGTCAGGAACTTGACCTCCGACAGCCGACCGTCGGACTGCGACCCGGCCATGGCTCACCGACCCATCCCATGCCCGGCGCGTGCCACCGGACGGGATCCTCCCCGCCCGGACCGGCGACGCGCGTGTTACCAGTACGGTAGCGGGGCGGCTGTGACCGGCGCGATCCCTTCGTACAACTGATCATGGTTCGCGGGGCCGGTCCACCCGACCGGCTACGTCGTTGTCGAACCTGTTGCGCCCGACGTCCGGTCGGTCCTCATTCCGCCGCGTCGCGAGCACCGGGGGAGCCGAGCACGGCCAGGGGCGGTGACCGTTACGGGGCGGGTCGTCTTCCGAGCCGCCCACCCCGCGGCGCCCCGCGCAGCCGGTGGCCCGCAGCGCGTCCGGCGCCGCCCGCCACGCCTCGCCGCGCTCACGAGCCGCCCCGCCGCGGAAAGGCGCCCGGGGGTGGCGGCCGGCCGCCCCGAACCACCGGGGCGGGGCCCCGGGCCGCTGGCGGGCGCGGTGGCGCGCTGGCCCGTGGGGGCTGTCTCCGGTGTTCG
>NZ_JBFAVI010000009.1:0-85944 GCF_040679695.1 Micromonospora sp. NPDC052213 | reverse complement strand
CTGTCCGTCGCCGAGCGGCGCGCCGGCGGGGGCGGGCCCCCGCGGGGGGGGTGGGGGGGGCGGATGGTGTGTGGCGGGTCATTTTTGCTGTTGTGGGGGGGTTGGGGGGGGGGGGGTTGTGGGGGGGCGCCCAGCGGGGCGCGCCCACCACCACCGCATGCCGCGCAGAGCCGTCTGGAGGCGCTCCTGGGCGCGGCGGCGGCGCTCGTTGCTCGCGCCGAGCACCAGCAGCAGGAGCCCGACCGGGATCAGCGCCAGCCACGGCCCGAGGCTGAACAGCGCGTGCACCGCCGCGATCGCGGTGACGGCCGCGCCGACGATCACCGGCGCCTGCTGCTGGCTCGTCGAGCCGAAGATGAGCACCGCGACCGCGCCGAGCAGCAGCAGCACCTGGCGCAGCGTGCTGGAGTCGGTGGCCAGCACGATCGCCAGGGTCGGCACGAACGCGGTGACCAGCGCCGGCCCGTACGCGACCCAGCTGCTCAGGTCGGGCCGGTGCCGCAGCTCCAGCACCCCGACGAGCAGGGCGAGCGCCGCGAAGGGCAGCGTGTACGCCTCCGGCAGCGCCACGTCGGCCACCCGCATCATGATCCACCAGGCGGCGATCTCGCAGACCACCACCGCCCAGAACAGGATGCGCCGCTCCACCGGCCGGCGGCCCGGCCGGGTGGCCGCGACGCCGAGGACCGCGCCCCAGGCGGCCAGCAGCGCCGCGATGTGCCGGGGCGAGTCGAAGGCCAGGGCCAGGGCGATCAGGGCGGCGGCGTGCCCGCTCCACTCCACGGTGGCCGCCTCGCGTTGGGCCTCGGGACGGCGGAGCCGGGGCAGGGTCGCGGCGAACACCTGCAGGGCCGCGCCGACCGCCAGCACGCCGAAGGCGGACCAGACCGCCGCGAGCCCGGCCACCAGCCCGACGGTGAGCACGAACAGCTGCGCCATCAGCGAGGCGAAGAGCCAGCCGAGGATGCGTGCCCGCTGGGTGGTGCCGAACAGCGCCGCCACCGTGCCGACGCCGACCGCGCCGCCGAGCGTGAAGAGCGTCAGCTCCCGCGTGGCGAGGCTGCCGGCGAGCCCCGCGCCCCCGGCGGCCAGCCCGATGGCGAAGACCAGCACCCGGGTCAGCCGCAGGGAACGGGCCGGCTCGACCAGCGGCGGGGGTGGGGTCAGCGCCAGGCCCAGCATCGAGATGGTGAACACGGCCAGCGCCGCGAGGGTGCTCGCCGGCCAGCCGTTGCCCAGCGCCACCGGGGTGATCAGCAGGGTCACGGCCGCGCCGGGCAGCACCACGGGCACCGCCCGGGAGCGCCGGCCGCCGCTGAACCCGGTGGCGGCCAGCGCGGCGGTCGCGGTGAGCAGCAGCGCGGTCAGCACGTGGGTCGGGTCGACCGCGCCGGGCGGCGGGGTGAGCAGCTCCGGCGGTGGCCCCTGCCAGACCCGGGCGAGGCCGCGGTGCGGCTCCACCAGGGCGACGACCAGGGCCGGCGCGATCGACACCAGCGCCAGGACGGTGGGCAGCGCGGCGACGGCGAGCGCGCCGGCGGCAGGGCTGAGCCGCCAACGCCGCGTGCCGTCGTCCGGCAGCCGCCGCAGCGCCCCGTCGAGCAGCACCGACCAGCGCCGTACCGGCTGGGCCGAGCCGGCCGGCGGTTCGGTCGCGCCGCGGGCCAGCTCGGCGAGCACCCCGAGCAGGGCCGCGGCGGCGGCGTAGACCCCGACGGGCAGCCCGGCGGGGACGGCGGCCAGCGCGGTCACGGTGGCGCCGCCGGCCACCGCCGCGCTCGCCCAGGGCAGGTACTGCGGAACCCGCCGCCGGGCGGCGGCCATCGCCGCCAGGCCCAGGCTGGACGCGGCCAGCGCGGCGGTGAGCACCACCTCCGGCGAGCGGCCGAACTCGGCCGCCAGCGCCGCGACCGCGCCCGGGGACGCGAGCAGGGCGGCGCCGGCGGCGGCGCCCCCGATCTGCGCCAGGTGCGGCGGCATCCCCTCGGCCTCGATGTCGTCGACCAGCGGCACGGCCAGCGTCCGGGCCAGCGCCGCCACCACCACGCCGATCAGCGCGATGCTGCCCAGCGCCAGCGCGGTGGTCCACGGCCGGACCAGGCCGGCCCCGGCGGCGTGCAGGGCCACCACGCCCGCCACGACCGCCCGGGACAGCCCGGCACGCGGGTCGGTCGCCGCCACGGCGGCCGTCCCGAAGACCGTGGCGACCATGCCGCCGACCAGGACCGGCGACCACCACGGCAGGTCGAACGCGGCCGGCGCGCCGATCGTGGCGAGCACGGCTGCCGCCCCCGACACGTCGTACTTCCACGGTGGCGGCAGCAGGACCGCGGCGGCGACGCCGAGCAGGGCCAGCGCGACCGGCGCCTGCCACGCCGACCCGCCGGTCGGCGCGGCCGGCCAGCCGGTCAGGTCGCCGGCCCAGATCGGGCCGGGGGTGGCGAGCACCCCCAGCCCGCCGCGCAGCGCGCTCCAGCCGGCCAGCACGCCGATGAGCACGCCGCCGACGGTGAGGCCGAGGATCGGCCCGCGCCGCCACTCCTCGGGCATCGCGCGGGCGGCCACCGCGACCACCAGCACCAGCCCGGCGGCGACGGCGAGCTGGCCGCCGGGGGCGAGCACCGCCGCGATCCGGGCGAGGGTGGCGATCAGGGCGGCGGTCACCGCCGCGGCGGCGAGGTCGGAGCCGTCCAGGGCGAGGTCGGAGCGCCGGCCCGCGTCGATGGGGCCGGCGAACACCACCATCGCGGCGGCGACGAGCAGCAGCCCACCGACCCAGGCGTCGGCGGCGGTGGCGCCGGGGGCCCCGAACGCGGCGGCGGTGACCACGACCGTGCCCAGGGCGGTGCCCACCGCCAGCGGTGCCGGGACGTGCCGCTGGGACACCTGCACGATGGCGGCGTAGCCGAGGGTGACGCAGACCGCCAGGAAGCTGGCCGCCAGCACCGGGACGGTGGCCTCGCGCAGGCTCGCCGGGGTGGGCGTCGGGTCGGTCGGCACGGTGGCGGCGACGAAGGCGGCCACCGCGCCCGGCAGCGCGAACGCCGCGCCGCCGGCGGCCCAGGCCGAGACGGTGTCGGCCGCGGCCGGGGCGAGCCGCATCCGGGGCGCCACGGCGACCAGCACCCCGGCGGCGAAGAGCGCGAGCAGGGCCGCGGTCGTCAGCGCCGGCCGGGCCAGGGCGGCCCCCGCCCCGAACAGCCCGACGCCGGCCGCGGCGGCCGCGTGCGCCACCGCCGCCCGTTCGGTCCGGGCGGAGAGCCCGACGACCCCGATGCCGATCGCGGTCAGCACCATCGGCCAAGGCGCCACCGCCCACCCGAGACCGAACGACGCCGGTACGGAGAGCGCGGTCAGCGCCGCGCCGACCACCGCGAACTCCCGGCGGATCTCCGGCGGCAGGGCCAGCACCGCGGCCACGGTCAGCAGGAAGGCGCTCGCGGCGAGCTGCCAGGCGGCCGGACCGACCGCCGCGGCCAGCTCGGCCGGGTAGCGGTCGAGGTCGGCCGCCCAGGCCGGCAGCGCGGCTCGGACGGGGGCGACGCCGGCGCGCAGGGCCCCGCCGGCGACGACCACCCCGCTGACCGTGAGCGCCACCGCCGAGGCGAGCTGCGGGCCGCGCCGGGCGGCCTCCGGCACCGCCCGCACGGCGAGCCCGGTGACGGTGATGACCGCCGCGATCAGCAGCAGCGCCCGGCCGGGTAGCGCCACCGAGGCGATCCGGCTCAGCGCGCCGATCACGGCCAGGGTGAAGATCCCGGCGCCGAGGTCGGGCAACGGCGGTCGGCGCAGCACCAGCGTCCCGGCCAGGCCCACGGCGGCGGCCAGCAACAGCACCAGCCCCGCTCCGGTCGCGGCCGGCACGGTGGTCGCCCGCAGCAGGGCGGAGACGGCGTACGCGAGGGCGACGGCGACCGCCACCCCGTGCAGCGTCCAGGTCAGCTCGCGCAGCCACGGCACCGCCCGGGCGGCCGGGGCCGGCGTCGCCTGCTCCGGCGGGTCACCGTCGAGCACCTCGCCGGCCTCCTCCGGGGCCCCCTCCGGCCGGCCCTCGGCGCGACGCTGGCGGGGCGTGGCCGGTGCCGCCGACGCGGCGGGGGCGGCCGGCGGCTCGGGCAGGTCCCGGCGGATCGGCCGCTCCACCGTGACCGGTGACCGGGCCAGCCAGAGGTCGAGCACGGCCACCGCGGTCAGCACCAGCGCCCAGCCGCCGGGGCCGGTGACCCGGTCGTACGCGAACAGCGGCAGCACCGGCTGGGCGGCCAGCACGGCGGCGAACCGGGGCGCGCGCAGCCCCGTCCAGCCCGCGTAGCCGAAGGAGACGCCGGCGGTGACGGCGAAGATCACCCCGGCGAAGACGGCACCCGAGGCGCCGCCGTTGCCGATCCGGTCCACCGCCCACAGCGCGTAGCCGGCGAGCGGCACCAGCAGCAGGCCGACGGCGGAGATGGTCTCGGCGGTCGAGGTGAGCCCGCGCCGTGCCAGCACGGGCGGGGCGAGCAGCATCAGCACGGTCGCGAGCAGCAGGATGCCCAGCCGGGCCAGCGCGTCCATCGAGCTGGTGGCCACCGCGGCGAAGACCACCGCGGCGACGCCGAGCAGCAGCGCGCCGAGCCCGAGGGGGATGTTCTGCACCTCGCGGGAGGACGCCTCCGGCGGATGCTCCGGGTCGTCGGCGTCGAGCCAGGTGGCGCTCGGCGGCGGGGGCGGCTCCTCCGGGCCGGCCGGGGTGCCCTGCCGGGGCACCCGGGGCGGTGCGCCGGTGGCGGCGGTGGGCGGGCGGCGGCCGGGCCGGCGGCGCAGCACCCGGCGGGGGCGGGTGGCCTGCTTGAGACGTTCCTCACCGGCGTGCGCGAGGATGTCCCGCTGGAAGAGTGCGGCCTGCATCTTGGCGGCGATCTGCCGCTGCTCGCTGGCGATGGCGGCCTCGCGGGCCTTCATCTCCGCGATGGACCGCTCGATCTCCGCCAGGTGCTCGACCCACTGTGGCTGGTGCGCGCCGCAGTGCGGGCAGCTGACGGCCGGTTTGATCTCCTGGCCGCACGAGGAGCACTGAAAGCTCGCCACGACACCCCTCCACCCGCACTGTGGACTCCCACCTTGGCAGCATGCCGAATGCGGGCGCGGATTTCGACAGTTGTCGGCGGGTCCGGGGCAAAGATCGTCAGGGCGGACGGCGAACGGCCGGTCGCGGAGCGTGCTCCACGGCCGGCCGTCTCAGCGGTCGATGGTCAGGGGCGGCCCATGCCGCGGTACTCCCAGCCGGCCTGCGTCCACAGTGCCGAGTCCAGGCAGTTGCGCCCGTCGACCACCCGGCGGCCGGCGGCCAGCTCGCCGAGGGCGACGGGGTCGGCGTTGCGGAAGTCGGCCCACTCGGTGAGCACGCAGACGAGGTCGGCGCCGGTCACGGCCTCGTTGATGCCGGGCTCGTAGACCAGCTCGGGGGCCACCGCGCGGGCCCGCTCCATGCCCTGCGGGTCGTAGACGTGGACGTCGGCGCCGGCCTTGCGCAGCAGCGACGCGACGGCGAGCGCCGGGGCGTCGCGTACGTCGTCGGTGTTGGGCTTGAAGGTCGCGCCGAGCACGGCGATCCGGGTGCCGGACAGGTCCGGCCCGGCCGGCCCGGACCGGCGGCCGAGCAGCTCGGCGGCGAGCTGGACGACCCGGGTCCGGCGGCGCATGTTGATCAGGTCGACCTCGTGCAGGAAGCGCAGCGCCTCCCCGGCGCCGAGCTCCTGGGCGCGGGCCTGGAAGGCCCGGATGTCCTTGGGCAGGCAGGCGCCGCCGAAGCCGAGCCCGGCCTGGAGGAAGCGGTTGCCGATGCGGGGGTCGAAGCCGATGGCCCGGGCGAGGTGGGTGACGTCGCCGCCGGCGGCCTCGCAGACCTCGGCCATCGCGTTGATGAAGGAGATCTTGGTGGCCAGGAAGGCGTTGGCGGCGACCTTGACCAGCTCGGCGGTCGCGAAGTCGGTGACCACCAGGGGCACCTCGCGGTCCTCCGTGGCGGCCAGGTCGAAGACGCCCTTGTGGGCGGCGTAGAGCATGCCGTTGGCCCACTCGCTCTTGACGCCGACCACGATCCGGTTGGGCCGCAGCACGTCGTCGACGGCGAAGCCCTCCTGGAGGAACTCGGGGCTCCACGCCACCTCGACGCCGAGGTCGGCGGGGGTGTGCTTGCTCACCAGCTGCTCGACCCACTCGGCGGTGCCGACCGGCACGGTGGACTTGCCGACGATCAGCGCCTTGCGGGTCAGGTGCTGGGCCAGGCTGGTGACCGACGCCTCGACGTACGACAGGTCGGCGCCCATGCCGTCGGCGATCTGCGGCGTGCCGACGCAGATGAAGTGCACGTCGCCGAATTCGGCGACCTCGGCGATGTCCGTGCTGAACCGCAGCCGCCCGGCCGCCAGGTTGCGCTTGAGCAGCTCGTCCAGGCCCGGCTCGTGGATCGGCACCTCGCCGGCGTTCAGCATGGCGATCTTGTCGGCGTCGACGTCGAAGCCGAGGACCTCGTAGCCCAGTTCGGCGTAGCAGATGGCGTACGTCGCACCGAGGTAGCCGGTGCCCAGGAAGGTCACCCGTGGCCGCTGCGCGCCCGACGGGGGCGTCACCGCGGCGATGGCGGGCATCGGCTGGGTGTTCGGGTACGGGATCGTCACGCCTGTCTTCTCCGCTCGCGCTGGCGCCGCGTCGTCGCGTCGCGTTCTGCTGCGGCGCCTGGGCGGGCACCGGAGGGACTCTATGCCTGTCACTTCCATCATCGCCGGGCGGCGTCGACGCTCGTCGTGCCATAGCCTACGCGGCGGTAACATCGCCTGGGTTTGGTCGCTATCCTTCAGTCTGCGCCGTCGACGGTCACAAGACGCTACAGACTGCGCATGATAGCGGTGAAGGGGAGGGGCCGACATGGCCGCAGAGCAGTCGTTCGACGTCTACCGGTTGCCGGAGGAGCACGAGGCGATCCGGGAGGCGGTCCGTGAGGTCTGTGCGGCCAAGGTGGCCCCGCATGCGGCCGAGGCGGACGAGACCGGTGAGTTCCCGAAGGCGTCCTACGACGCGTTGCGCGCCGCGGACTTCCACGCCCCGCACATCCCCGTCGAGTACGGCGGCGCGGGCGCGGACGCCCTGGCCACGGCCATTGTGATCGAGGAGGTGGCGCGGGCCTGCGCGTCGTCCTCGCTGATCCCCGCGGTCAACAAGCTGGGCACCATGCCGCTGCTGCTGGCGGGCTCGGAGGAGCTCAAGCGCCGCTACCTGAGCCGGGTCGCGTCGGGCGACGCGATGTTCTCGTACTGCCTCTCCGAGCCGGAGGCGGGCAGCGACGCGGCCTCGATGACCACCCGCGCCGTGCGTGACGGCGATCACTGGGTGCTCAACGGCGTCAAGCGCTGGATCACCAACGCCGGGGTCTCGGAGTTCTACACGGTCTTCGCGGTGACCGACCCGACGGCCCGGTCCCGGGGCATCTCCGCGTTCGTGGTGGAGAAGTCCGACGCCGGGGTCAGCTTCGGCGCCCCGGAGAAGAAGCTCGGCGTCAAGGGCTCGCCGACCCGCGAGGTCTACCTGGACAACGTCCGGATCCCGGCGGACCGCATGATCGGCGCCGAGGGCACCGGCTTCGCCACCGCGATGCGGACGCTGGACCACACCCGGGTCACCATCGCCGCGCAGGCCCTCGGCATCGCCCAGGGGGCGCTCGACTACGCCAAGGGGTACGTGCAGGAGCGCAAGCAGTTCGGCAAGGCGGTCGCCGAGTTCCAGGGCGTCCAGTTCATGCTCGCCGACATGGGCATGAAGCTGGAGGCGGCCCGACAGTTGACGTACGCCGCCGCCGGCAAGTCGGAGCGCGGCGACGCCGACCTGACCTACTTCGGCGCGGCGGCCAAGTGCTTCGCCTCGGACGCGGCCATGGAGATCACCACCGACGCGGTGCAGCTGCTCGGCGGCTACGGCTACACCCGGGACTACCCGGTCGAGCGGATGATGCGCGACGCCAAGATCACCCAGATCTACGAGGGCACCAACCAGGTGCAGCGCATCGTGATGGCCCGCCAGCTCCTCAAGGACTGACCGGCCGTCGGGCGGGCCGGTCTCCCGGCCCGCCCGACGTGTCACCGGATCTCGGTCGTGTCCTCCGGCCGGTTGCCGGTGCGCGGCGGCGCCGACCACGGCGACTCGCCGCCGGTGCGGCGGGGCAGCGGCTCGGTCGGCGTCGAGTCGTCCGGGTAGCCCAGGGTCAGCGGGGCGGTGTCCTGGTCGGCCGAGCCGGCCGAGGGCCAGTCGGTCAGGGTGAAGTCGTCCCGTTCCGGGCCGGTCGCGGGCTCCGGCGCCACCTCGGCGGCCGGGCGCGGCCACCGGCGCCAGCGCTGCCCGCTGAACGTCGCCATGATCAGCAGCAGGCCGATCAGGAAGAGGGTGCCGTTCTCCACCGGCGCGTGCAGCGGCAGGGGGTCACCGAAGACCTTCCAGCCGTCCGGGATGCGGTCCCGCACCTCGAAGGGCGCGGCGAACATCCCCACGTACGGGGCGGCGAGCAGCAGCCCGGCCACCAGCGGGCCGAGCGGTGAGATGCGCAGCGTGGCGAGCAGGCCGAGCAGGATCCCGCCGACGGCGAGGTAGACGGCAGGCTCGATGAGATTGGCCGAGTTGGACGTGCCGATCTCGACCCAACGGTCGACGGTGCCCGCCGACCCGTCCTGCCCGAGGGCGACCAGCACCCACGTGACGGGTGCCACCACCAGCCCGGCGAGGAAGCTCCAGAGATGTCGCATCCGCGCACCGTACCGTTTCCGACATGACCGAGCACCCCTCCACCGCGCCGGCCGGTAAGCCGACCTCGTACTCCCGGGTCACCCTGAGCCGGATCATGACCGCCGTCGACGTCAACCTCTACGGCACCGTGCACGGCGGGGTGCTGATGAAGTTCATCGACGACGTGGCGGGGGCGGCGGCCGCCCGGCACAGCGGCGGCACGGCGGTCACCGCGGCCATCGACGAGATCGTCTTCGCCGAGGCGGTCCGGGTCGGCGACCTGGTGCACGCGCACGCCCAGGTGAACTGGACCGGGCAGACCTCGATGGAGGTGGGCGTCCGGGTGGTGGCCGAGCGGTGGGACTCGGCCGAGGACGAGCCGGTCGGGGTGGCCACCGCGTACCTCGTCTTCGTGGGCGTCGACGTGGGCGGCGCGCCACGGGCGGTCCGGCCGGTGCTGCCGGAGACCCCGGAGGACGAGCGGCGGTTCCGGGAGGCGGAGATCCGCCGGGCCCACCGCCTCGCCCGCCGCCGCGCCATCCAGGCCCACCGCGCCGGCTGAGGCGTCGGGAAGGGCTCCTTCGTCACCGCAGCCGTGCGGAGGGGCCCTTCCTGGCACTTCCCACACAGGGTGGTGGTGGGGCATGTGGGTTCCGCACGTGCGCCGACGGGGGCCGGGTGCGGAGAATGGCGCTTCGAGGTAGGGCAAGATGGCGCCACGGCCCATTTCACAGTGTCGTGCGGGGCCAGGGGGAGGGTGGAGCAGTGGGTGACGTGCTGTGGACGCCGCCGGCGGACGTACGCGAGCGGTCCCGGATCGGGAACTACCTGCGCTGGCTGCGTGAGCACCGGGGCGTGGACTTCGCCGACTACGACGAGCTGTGGCGTTGGTCGGTCACCGACCTGGAGGCGTTCTGGCAGTCGGTCTGGGACCACTTCGAGGTGGTCGCCCACACCCCGCCGACCGCCACGCTGACCGACCGGGGGATGCCCGGCGCCCGCTGGTTCCCCGGCGCCACCCTCAACTACGCCGAGAACGTGCTGCGGATGCCCGGCCGGGCCGACGACGACCCGGTGGTGATCGCGCACGGCCAGACCCGGGCGCCGGTCACCCTCACCGCCGCCGGGCTGCGCGAGCAGGTCCGCCGGGTGGCGGCCGGGCTGCGCCGGCTCGGCGTCACCGCCGGCGACCGGGTGGCCGCGTACGCGCCGAACATCCCCGAGACGTACGTGCTGCTGCTGGCCACCAGCAGCCTGGGCGCGATCTTCTCCTCCTGCGCGCCCGAGTTCGGCACCCGCAGCGTCACCGACCGCTGGCAGCAGATCGAGCCGAAGGTCCTCGTCGCCGTGGACGGCTACCGGTACGGCGAGAAGCCGGTGGACCGGCGCGGCGAGGTGGCCGCGATCCGGGCGGCCCTGCCGTCGCTGGCGCACACCGTCGGCATCGCCTACCTCGACCCGGCCGGCCCGCCGCCCGAGGGCGCGCTCGCCTGGTCCGACCTGGCCGCCGAGACCGACGAGCCGCTGACCTTCACCCCGGTCGCCTTCGACCACCCGCTCTACGTGCTCTACTCCTCCGGCACGACCGGGCTGCCCAAGCCGATCGTGCACGGCCACGGCGGCATCCTGCTGGAGCACCTGAAGATGCTGGCCCTGCACCACGACCTGGGCCCGGCGGACCGGTTCTTCTGGTTCACCACCACCGGCTGGATGATGTGGAACTTCCTGGTCTCCGGGCCGGCGGTGGGCGCGGCGATCGTGCTGTTCGACGGCAACCCGGGCCACCCCGACCTGGGCGCGCTGTGGCGGCTGGCGGAGGAGACCGGCACCACGTACTTCGGCACGTCCGCGCCGTTCCTGCTGGCCTGCCGCAAGGCGGGGCTGGTGCCGAGGGAGATCGCCGACCTGACCGCGCTGCGCGGGGTCGGCTCGACCGGCGCCCCGCTGCCCGCCGAGGGCTTCACCTGGGTGTACGAGACCGTCGGCGACGACCTCCAGCTCCAGTCGCTCTCCGGCGGCACGGACGTCTGCACCGGCTTCGTGGGCGGGGTGCCGCTGCTGGCGGTGCACGCCGGGGAGATCACCTGTCGGGCGCTGGGCGCCAAGGTGGAGGCCCGCTCGGCCGACGGCACCCCGGTGATCGGCCAACTGGGCGAGCTGGTGATCACCGAGCCGATGCCGAGCATGCCGGTGGGCTTCTGGAACGACCCGGACGGCGCCCGCTACCGGGAGGCGTACTTCGACCTCTACCCGGGCGTCTGGCGGCACGGCGACTGGATCACGATCAACGACCGGGGCGGCTGCGTGATCACGGGCCGCTCCGACGCCACCCTCAACCGGGGCGGCGTGCGGCTGGGCACCGCCGAGTTCTACTCGGTCGTCGAGGGGCTGGACGAGGTCGTCGACTCGGTGGTGGTGCACCTGGAGGACGACGAGGGCGGCGCCGGCGAGCTGCTGCTGTTCGTGGTGCTCGCCGAGGGCCTGGAGCTGGACGACGCGCTGCGGAAGACGATCTGCCGGGAGCTGCGTACCGCCCTGTCGCCGCGGCACGTCCCGGACGAGATCCACCAGGTCCGCGCCGTGCCGCGCACCCTCTCGGCGAAGAAGCTGGAGGTGCCGGTGAAGAAGATCCTCACCGGCACCCCGGTCGACTCGGCGGCGGCCAAGGGCGCCCTGGCCAACCCGGAGTCCCTGTCGGCGTTCGCCGCGCTCGCCCAGCGCCGCGCCACCCACCCGGAGTCCACCCCCGCCTGACCCGACCGCGTCCACCCTGCCGGGCCGCATCCCCGGCAGGGGCGGGGTCAGGCAAGGGTGCGGGTGACCTTCTCCGTGGTCGTGCGGGAGGCGACGCGGGACCGATCGAGGTTGGCGCAGAGGACCGAGCTGGCGCCGGCCGCCAGCGGGGCGAGCAGCCAGTCGACCGGGTCGGGATGCGCCCCCGTGTCGACCAGGACGCGGTCGTCGCGGGCGATGCCCAGCTCGCCCGCGCGCCGCCGCGCGCGCTCCACCAGCTCCTCGCCGCCGGCGGCGTACGGGGTGAAGTGGTCCCCGTGCGCGCGCACCTCCGAGACGTAGTCGGCGAAGCCGGGCGGCACCTGCCGCATCGGCAGGGCGAACGGGTCGAGGGCGAGGACGTACCGCTCGCCGGCCGACCAGGCGTCCGCCTCGGCGAGCCGC
This sequence comes from Micromonospora sp. NPDC052213, assembly GCF_040679695.1. Classification (NCBI taxonomy): domain Bacteria; kingdom Bacillati; phylum Actinomycetota; class Actinomycetes; order Micromonosporales; family Micromonosporaceae; genus Micromonospora; species Micromonospora sp. NPDC052213. The sequence continues at coordinate 74,016 of NZ_JBFAVI010000009.1, read as the reverse complement.
GCGACGGCGGCGAAGAGCACCTCCACGTCGCCCGGCGTGTCGGCCACCCGGAGCCCGGCCGACCAGCATCCGAGCAGCACCGCCGCGGTCTGCCAGTGCGGCGGGAGCAGCACCCCGGCCGTGTCGCCGGGGCCCACGGCCACCTCGTCCACGAGCAGGTTGGCCGTCTTGGCCACCCAGTTCGCCAGCGTCGCGCCGGAGAGTTCGGTCCGCTCGCCGGTGGCGTCGTCGTACCAGGTCAGCAGCGGTCGGGTCGGGTCGGGCGCGATCGCGTCGGCGAACACCCGGGCAATGTTGTCGGCCATCGGCGCGAACGATACGCCCCCGCCGGCCGTACTCGAAGACAACGACAAGTCGGCATACCGTCGGGTCGCAGTCAGCGTCCGACCCGGGCTCCGGCGTAGGCTTGCCCCGGAGTGTTGTTCCCCACAGATCGCAGTGCAAGGAGTCGCCCCGTGACCGCCGGTCGCCCGCCCCGCGTGCTCATCGACGCCACGAGTGTCCCCGCCGACCGTGGCGGTGTCGGTCGATACGTCGACGGCCTGCTCGGCGCCCTCGGCAAGGTGTGCGGGTCGGGGGTGGAGCTGGCCGTGGTCAGCCTCCGCACCGACCTGGAGCGCTACACCCGGATGCTGCCCGGCGCGGAGATCATCCCCGCCCCGGCCGCCGTCGCGCACCGCCCCGCCCGGCTCGCCTGGGAGCAGACCGGCCTGCCGCTGCTCGCCCAGCAGGTGGGCGCGCAGGTGCTGCACTCGCCCTTCTACACCTGCCCGCTGCGCGCCGGCTGCCCGGTCACGGTGACCGTGCACGACGCGACGTTCTTCACCGAGCCGGAGCACTACGACAAGTCCCGGCGCACGTTCTTCCGCAGCGCCATCAAGACCTCCCTGCGCCGCGCCGACCGGGTGATCGTGCCGAGCAAGGCCACCCGCGACGAGCTGATCCGGTTGCTCGACGCCGACCCGACCCGGATCGACGTCGCCTACCACGGGGTCGACCACGCCGCCTTCCACGCGCCCAGCGAGGAGGAGAAGGCCCGGGTCCGCGCCCGGCTGGGGCTCGGGGGGAGCAGCTACGTCGCCTTCCTCGGGGCCAAGGAGCCGCGCAAGAACGTGCCCAACCTGATCCGCGGCTGGGCCCGGGCGGTGGCCGACCGGGAGAACCCGCCGGCCCTGGTGGTCGCCGGCGGCCAGGGGCACGACGACGACATCGACCGCGCGGTGGCGGAGGTGCCGTCGCACCTGCGGCTGCTGCGCCCGGGCTACCTGCGCTACGCGGACCTGCCCGGCTTCCTCGGCGGGGCGCTGGTGGCCGCCTACCCGTCCTACGGGGAGGGTTTCGGCCTGCCGATCCTGGAGGCGATGGCGTGCGCCGCGCCGGTGCTCACCACGCCCCGGCTGTCGCTGCCGGAGGTGGGCGGCGACGCGGTGGCGTACACCAGCGAGGCCCCCGACCAGATCGCCGCGGACCTGGCGGCGCTGCTCGACGACGAGCAGCGGCGGTTGTCCCTGGCCAAGGCCGGTTTCGACCGGGCCAAGGAGTTCACCTGGGAGTCCAGCGCCGAGGTGCACATCGCCGCCTGGAGCCGGGCGCGCGCCTGATCCCGGAGCGGCGGGGTGGCAACCCGGCGTCCGGTCGGGCCCGGTTCGGGCATGATGTGCTGATGCTCTACGCCGTCATCCCGGCGGGTGGCAGCGGCACGAGGTTGTGGCCGCTGTCCCGTGCCGGCCACCCCAAGTTCCTCCACCCGCTGACCGGTTCCGCCGTCTCGCTGCTCCAGGCCACGGTCGAGCGGCTGGGCCCGCTGACCACCGCCGAGCGCACCCTGGTGGTCACCGGGACCGCGCACGTCGCGGCGGTGGCGCGCCAGCTGACCGGGCTGCCGGAGGAGAACATCCTGGTCGAGCCGTCGCCCCGGGACTCCTGCGCGGCGATCGCCCTGGCCGCCGCCGTCATCGCGCGGCGCGACCCGGAGGCGGTGATGGGCTCCTTCGCGGCCGACCACCTGATCGGCGACCCGGAGCGGTGGCGGGAGGTCGTCCGGGAGGCGGTACGCGGCGCCGAGCAGGGCCTGCTGATGACGGTGGGCATCACCCCGACGCGGGCCGAGACCGGCTACGGCTACCTCCAGACCGGCGACCCGGTCGACGGCGGCCCGCTGCGCCCGGTCGCCGAGTTCAAGGAGAAGCCGAGCGCCGAGGTGGCGGAGGCGTACCTGCGCTCCGGGCGGCACCTCTGGAACGCCAGCATGTTCGTCTGGCGGGTCGACGTGTTCCTCGCCGAGCTGGCCCGCCAGCAGCCCGCCCTGCACGCCGGGATCGTCGCGATCGCCGAGGCGTGGGGCACCGAGGGGCAGGACGACGTGCTCGGCACGGTCTGGCCGACGCTGCCGAAGATCTCCGTCGACTACGCGGTGATGGAGGGCGCGGCGACCGCCGGGCGGGTGGCCACGGTGCCGGGCGACTTCGGCTGGAACGACGTCGGCGACTTCCACACGCTGGGCGAGGTGCTGCCGGCCGACCCGGACGGCAACGTGGTGCTCGGCGGCGACGCCAAGCCCGGGGTGCTGCTGCGGGACAGCACCGGGCTGGTCGTGGTGCCGCACTCCGGGCGGCTGGTGGCCACCGTCGGAGTGCACGACCTGATCGTCGTCGACACCCCGGACGCGCTGCTGGTCTGCCCGCGCGACCGGGCGCAGGACGTCAAGAAGATCGTCGACGAGCTCAAGGAGCGGGGCGAAGAGGGGCTCGTCTGAGTGCCGCCAGGGCCGGGGCGACCAGCTTCGCCGTCCCGCCGGCCAGCGGCTCCGGCAGGTGGTCCGGCGGGAACCAGGCCAGCGCCTCGGACTCGTCGCTGACCCGTTCCGTCGCGGCGGGCGGGGCGAGGACGGCGAACCGGACGTCGTAGTGCAGGGAGCCGCCCTGGCAGTTCACCGGGTGGATGTCCACGTCGATCGGGACCGGGTCGATCCGCAGGCCCGCGATCCCGGACTCCTCGCCGGCCTCGCGCAGGGCGGCGCCGGCGAGGGTCCGGTCGGCCGGCTCGCAGTGCCCGCCGAGCTGCACCCACTTCCGAAACTTGCCGTGCAGGCAGAGCAGCACCCGCGACCCGGTGGCGTCGAGCACCAGCGCGCTCGCCGTGACGTGCCCGGCCCGGTGCGCCCGGCTCATCGCCACCGGCCCGGCGGCCAGCAGCCGCACGGTGCGGTCCCGGGCCTCGGCGGCGGCCGGGCCGGTCGGCTCCCAGCACTCCAGCGTGGCGACGGCGTCGGCGTGCAGCGCCGCGTACGCCTCGGCGTCCGTCGGCGGCGACGTCCGGGGGTCGGCGGCGGCGGTGGGGGATTCGGGCATGGCGACACTGTACGAGCCGGCGCTTCGTACCCTGGCCGGGTGACCCTGCGACTGCTGGAGTTCGTCGTCGCCGGCAACGAGGCCAGCGACCTGCTGCCGGTGCGCTCCGTGGCGTTGCTGCGCGCGCACGGCGCCCGGCGCGGCTTCTGGACGGTGCTCGACGAGGGGCCGGTGGAGCGCTGCCTGGCCCTGCTGCTGGAGCGCGACGACGGCGAGTGGGTCGCCCGGCACGTGACCGCCGACGCCGGGGCCGAGAACGGCCGGACGGAGGACGGCGAGGCCCTGGCCCACCACGACGGCTGGGTCTACGTCTTCGGCTCGCACTTCGGCTCGAAGGGCGGCCCGCTGCGCCCGCGACGCGCCTTCGTGGCCCGGTTCCGGGAGGACGACGCGGCGGGCGGCACGCTGCCGGTGCAGGTGGTGCGCAACCGGTTCCGGCTGCACCGGGCGGTCAACGACGCGCTGCTCAAGGCGCCTTTCACCCCGCTGCCGCCGGGCGCGCGGGTGCGGGCCCGGTTCATCGGGGAGACCGTCGCGCGCGGCACCGCCCGGTCGAAGGGCTGGGTCAGCCGACTCGTCCCCGACGACCTGCCGCTGAACGTCGAGGCTGCCGCCTTCACGCCGGCCGGCAGCGTCCTGATCGGGCTCCGCTTCCCGGTCACGGCCGACGGCGAGCCGATCCTGGTCGAGCTGACCGGCGTGCCGGGCATGTTCGACCCCGTGCCGGCCTGGCCGGAGGCCGTGGGCGCGTACGTGTTGACCGGGGTGACCCCGCCCGGCGCGCTCGCCGGCTTCCGGGCGGTCGCCCCCACCGACGACGGCTACGCGGCGGTCGTCGGGTCCATCGACGCGCTCGGCAAGGGCTCGGTGCTGCTCGACGACCACCCGACCGGCGGCGACGTCACCTCCCGGCACGTCCGGTTCCCGCCGCCCGGCGACGGGCATCTGGTCCCCGGCGAGCTGGTGGCCGACCTGGCGCCGTTCCACCACGTGGAGGGGCTGGCCGAGCTGGACGGGCGCAGCTTCTACGTCACCGACGAGGACCACCGCGTGGCGCTCTGGGTGGGGTGAACGGGCGGGCGCCGGCCGACGCCGGGGGAGCCACGGCGGGCGGGTGGCCGGACGGCACCTCTGCGGAGCAGACCCCCGCAGACCCTCGTGGTGCCGCCCGGCCCCCCGGTCCTCCCCGTCCCCCAGGGCGCCCCGGTCCGCGAGCGCGTCGCCGACGCGCCCGTCCCCGTGCGGGCAGTGGAAGCATGCCCAACCGCCACCATGGACGTCGAGGTTTTTCAGCTCAGGCTTAAAGACGGAGATAAGTGCCGCCCGGGTAGGCTGCAACGGTTACCCGGCATCCCCCCGGCCGGGCGACACGGGAGCACTCCATGCTGAAGATCTATTTCTCCGCCGAGGACATCCTCCGGACCCGGGTGGCTCCGGCTGCGGACCCGGTGTGGGAACTGGTCCTCAGTCTGCACCTGCTGCCGGGCCGCGGCCGGGACCCGCTGCTGGCGGGCTGGCGGCGCAGCGTGACCCGGGCACTGCGCCAGGGCGTCGGGTCCCCCGGCCTGAGGCTCCTCCTGTCGCTCAATCCGCCCCGCGGCTACTTCCCCGACTTCCTCACCCCCTACCAGAGCCTGTCCGGGTTCGAGGCCGGCATGGAGGCGGTCCGGAGCACTCCCGTGTCGCTGCTGCACCGCGACCTGTCGCTGCTCGCCACCGGCCACACCCTGCCGGCCGGCGCCGCCGCGGTGGCCCGGGGCGAGCCGGGCACGCTGCGCGACCTGACCGGCGCGATGGCGCAGTACCGCGACCTGGCGATCGACCCGTACTGGGCCCGGATCCAGGCGGCCGTGGAGGCCGACCGGTCCCGGCGGGCCCGGGCGCTGCTCGACGGCGGGGTGGAGGGGCTGCTGGCCAGCCTGCGGCCGGCCATGCACTGGGAGTCCGGGGTGCTCCAGGTCCGCGGCTACCCGCACAGCCGCGAGCTGCACCTGGACGGGCGCGGCCTGCTGCTGGTGCCCTCGTTCTTCTGCGCGCCCACCCCGGTGGCCCTGCTCGACCCGGCGCTGCCCCCGGTCCTGGTCTACCCGGTGGACCGGCTGGGCGGGCTGCTGCCGGCGCCCGCCGAGGGCGCCGGCCCGGGCACGCCGGACACCGGACGGGAGGCGCTGGCCGCGCTGCTCGGCCGCACCCGGGCCGCCGTGCTGGCGGTCAGCGACGACGGCTGCACCACCGGGGAGGTGGCCCGCCGGCTGAACATCTCACCGGCCGCCGCCAGCCAGCACACCACCGTGCTGCGCAATGCCGGCCTGCTGGTCAGCCACCGCGACCGCAACACCGTCCTGCACACCCTCACCCCACTGGGGCGGGCGATGCTCAACTCCTGAGCGCCGAGCCCGCTCCCGCGCCGTCCACCTCGCACCCGCCGCGCGGGCGGGGCGGGGAACCGGGGGCGGGAGGCCCGTCAGAGGGCCAGGCAGGCGGCGGCGGGGGTGCCGGCGGGCGGGGGGAGCGGGAGCGAGGCGACGCCCTCCGCCGCCAGGGCGGCGCGCAGGCGGTGCAGGTCGGCGCCGAAGCGGACCAGCTCGGCCGGGCCGGCCGGGGCGGCCGGGGAGCCGAGCACCAGCGCCGTCGCCTCCGCCGGCCAGCCGGGCACGGCGGTGACCATCCCGGCGCGCACGGCCTCGTCGGTGACGAGGGTGAACTCCGTGCCGGGCGCGACCACGCCGGCGACCGCGGCGATCGCCCGCCGCACCGCGTCCCGGTCGGGCGGGGCCGGATTGGGGGCGTCCGGCAGGGTGGCGGCGGCGGCCAGTCCGGCCGCCTTCGCCTCGGCGGTGCCCAGCGAGAAGAGGTCCATCGCGGCGTCCCGGACCAGCGTCGCCGCGCCGGCGCCGTCGTCCGGCCGGGGCGCGGTGAGGTAGCCGCGCACCACGGCGACCGGCACCTGGTCGCACTTGCCCTTGATCAGCTCGCCCGCGCCGGCCAGCTCGTCCACGACCGCCATCTGGGTGAGCTGGAGTTCGTTGCCGTACGGGTCGACCTCGCCCCGGTGGTCGCGGATCGCGTCCATGCCGGCGACGCCGAGCGCCACGTCGGTGAGCCCGTTGCGCCAGGGCCGGCCCATCGTGTCGGTGATGATCACCGCGACGTCGACGTGGTAGCGGTCGCGCAGGGCGGCGCGCAGCGCCCGGGCCGAGGCGTCCGGGTCCGCCGGGAGCAGCACCAGCCGGGTCTTGTCGACGTTCGAGGCGTCGATCCCGGCCGAGGCCATCACGAAGCCGTGGTGGGTCTGCACGATCCGGGTCGCGCCCCGGGTCGCCACCACCCGCGCCGTCTCGGCGGCCAGCACCTCGTCCCGCGCGGCGAGCCGCTCCGGCCCGTCCGCCGGGACGTCCACCAGCCGCCCCTCGGACTTCGAGACGATCTTGCTGGTCACCACCAGCACGTCGCCGTCGCGCAGCCACGGCGCGGCGTTCGCGATCAGGGCGGCCAGGTCGTCGCCCTCGGACACGTGACCGATGCCCGGCACCGGCAGGATCTCCAGCCTCATGTCAGCTCCAGCGCGGCGCGGACCATGGCCGCCGTCGCCGTCTCGTCGGTCATCAGCAGCGGCACCGCGCGCACCGTCACCTCCGGCACCACGACGCCGGCGTCCTCCTCGGCGACCAGCCAGCCGTCGAGCAGCCCGCCGGCCGCCCGGCCGCCGTAGAGGCGGCCCACCCCGGCCGCGCTGCACTCGACCCCGAGCACCTCCAGGCAGCGGTCCGCCATGCCGCGCACCGGCGCGCCGCCGATGATCGGCGAGACGCCGACCACCGGGGCGGGGCCGTCGGCGACCGCCTCGCGCAGCCCGGGCACGGCCAGGATCGGGGCGATGCTCACCACGGGGTTGCTCGGCGCGATCAGCACCACGTCGGCCCCGGCGATCGCCTCCACGACGCCGGGCGCCGGCTTCGCCGTCTCCGCGCCGACGAAGACGAACCGGTGGGTGGGGACGTTCCCGCGGTGGCGTACCCACCACTCCTGGAAGTGGATCGCCCGCTGGCCGCCGTCGGGCCCGTCCGCGCCGGATTCCCCCGCGACCGCCGGCCCGCTCACCACCACGTGCGTCTCCAGGCGGTCGTCGGTCGCCGGCAGCAGACGTACGCCGGGCTGCCAGCGGGTGGCGAGCGCCTCGGTGACCGCGTGGAGCGGGTAGCCGGCGTTGAGCATGGTCGTGCGCACCAGGTGGGTGGCGACGTCCCGGTCGCCGAGCCCGAACCAGGTCGGCTCGGCGCCGTACGCGGCCAGTTCCTGCTTGACCGTCCAGCTCTCGTCGACGCGGCCCCAGCCCCGCTCGGGGTCGGCGCCGCCGCCCAGCGTGTACATGACGCTGTCCAGGTCGGGGCACACCTTGAGCCCGTGCAGGAACAGGTCGTCACCGACGTTGACCACGGCGGTCACCTCGGCGCCGACCTCGCGGGCGTACGCCCGGACGCCGAGCAGGAAGCGGGCGCCCCCGATGCCGCCCGTCAGAACCACGATGCGCATGTCGAACATCCTCGCGCACGAGCCGCCTCGGATCCGCCGCTGGCCCGGGAGACTAGGCTCACGTCGGCAACTGTCCGCTTTCGCCCCGAGGGGGATCCCGTGACCAGCCCCGCCGAGCCCGCGTCCACCGACGCGACGCAGGCCAGCCAACTGACCAAGCCGCTGCGTGAACTCGCCGCGCTCGTGCTCCTCGGTGCGAACGCCGTGTTCCTCTTCGTCGGCCTGATCCGGTTGCTGACGCCGGCCGAGTACGTACCCTTCGCGAGCCGGGCGGGCAACGCCTTCCCCGCCTTCGTCGGTATCGACACGGTGGCCCTGCCGCTGCTGGCCGTGCTGCTCGCCACGCACGTGCGCCCCCCGGCGCCGAAGGCGAAACTGATCACCCAGGTCGCCCTCGGTGAGTACGCGTTCAGCGCGCTGTTCGGCGTGCTGACCTTCCTGGTCTGGACGCTCGAACTGCTGTCCCAGGGCGAGGTCCTCGACGCCTTCCTCGGCCTGCTCTCCCGGGTGGCCTGGCTGGGGCTCCTCGCGCTCGCCGCGTTCGTCGTCTTCAAGATCTGGCGCACCCTGTACTACGTCCCGAAGCCGAAGGCCCAGCCCGGCGTGTACGGCCAGCCGCAGCCCGGTTGGCCGCAGCAGCAGGGCGGCTACCCGGCCCCGGGTCAGCCGGGCCAGCCGGTCCCCGGTCAGCCGGGTCAGCCTGGCCAGCAGATCCCCGGTCAGCCGGGCGCCTGGCCGGCCCCCGGCCCGTACGGCGCCCCGTACGGCCAGCAGCCGGCGCCGTTCGGCGGCCCGCAGGCGACCCCGCCGTTCAACCCGGCGCCGCAGCCGGGCCCGCCGGCCGCCACCGCGCCGCAGTCGGCGCCCCCGTTCGGGCCGTCGCCGACCGCCCCGCCGTTCGGGCCGCCGCCCTCGGCCGAACCGACCCAGGCGATCCCGCGCCAGTCCGTCGAGCCCACCCAGGCGATTCCGCGCCCCACGGACGGGGAGCCGGACCACACCCAGCGCATCAACCCGGGCGACACCCCCGACGCCCCGCGCTGACCGGGCGGCACCACCGCATCCGAGCGCCCCGCACGACCACGTGCGGGGCGCTCGCGTCTCCCCGGACGCCCGGCCCCCAGCCCCCGGCCCCTGCGTCCGGCCCCTGCGTCCGGCGCCCGGCGCTCGCCTCCGGTGCCCGGTGCCCGGTGCCCGGGGTCCGGCCCCCGGCCTCCGGTGCCCGTCGCCCGGCCGGGGTCGGTTCGGGGGCCGGCCCGGCGGCGGGACGAGGGGTGCGTGCCCATGTTCACGGTGTGGGCCGGGCGGGCGGGGTGCGGCCGGCGAGCGCTTAGGCTGGGCGGATGGTTGATCGCACCGAGCCCGGCCCGAGTGACGCGAGCGTGCGGCGGGCGCTGCGCCGGGCGGCGACCGGGCGGGCGCTCGACGCCGACGAGGCCACCGCGCTGCTGAGCGCCCGGGGCGACGCGCTGGACGAGCTGCTCGACGTCGCCGGCGCGGTCCGCGACGCCGGGCTGCGCGAGGCCGGGCGGCCGGGCGTGGTGACGTACTCGAAGAAGGTCTTCATCCCCCTCACCCGGCTGTGCCGGGACCGCTGCCACTACTGCACGTTCGCCACCGTGCCGCACCGGCTGCCGGCGGCGTTCCTCGACCGCGACGAGGTTCTCGCCATCGCGCGGGCGGGCGCGGCCCAGGGCTGCAAGGAGGCCCTGTTCACGCTCGGCGACCGGCCGGAGGAGCGCTGGCCGGCGGCCCGGCAGTGGCTGGACGAGCGCGGCTACGACTCCACCCTGGACTACCTGCGCGCCTGCGCGGTGGCGGTGCTGGAGGAGACCGGGCTGCTGCCGCACCTGAACCCGGGCGTGCTGTCCTGGTCGGAGCTGCAGCGGCTGAAGCCCGTCGCGCCCAGCATGGGGATGATGCTGGAGACCACGGCGACGCGGCTCTGGTCGGAGCCGGGCGGCCCGCACTTCGGCTCGCCGGACAAGGAGCCGGCGGTCCGGCTCCGGGTGCTCGACGACGCGGGCCGCGTCGGGGTGCCGTTCACGACCGGCATCCTGATCGGCATCGGCGAGACCCCCGCCGAGCGGGTCGACGCGATCTTCGCCATCCGGCGCGCCCACCGGGAGTACGGCCACCTCCAGGAGGTGATCGTGCAGAACTTCCGCGCCAAGCCGGACACGGCGATGCGCGGGATGCCCGACGCGGAGCTGCACGACCTGGCCGCCACGGTGGCGGTGGCCCGGGTGCTGCTCGGGCCGAAGGCCCGCATCCAGGCCCCGCCGAACCTCATCGAGGGCGAGTACGACCTGCTGCTGCGGGCCGGCATCGACGACTGGGGCGGCGTCTCCCCGCTGACCCCGGACCACGTCAACCCCGAGCGTCCCTGGCCCCACGTGGACGAGCTGGCCCGGCAGACGGAGAAGTCCGGGTTCACGCTGCGCGAGCGGCTGACGATCTACCCCGAGTACGTGCGGGCCGGCGACCCGTGGCTCGACCCGCGCCTGCTGCCGCACGTCGGCGCGCTGGCCGACCCGGCGACCGGGCTGGCCGTCGAGGAGGCGCGGCCGGTGGGCCGCCCCTGGCAGGAGCCCGACGAGACGTACGGCGGCCGGACCGACCTGCACGCCACCATCGACACCACCGGGCGCACCGGCGACCGGCGCGGCGACTTCGACCACGTCTACGGCGACTGGTCGGAGGTGGCCGGCAAGGTCACCGCCGGGGGCGGGGGCGGGACCGACCGCGACCTGCGGGCCGGGCTGCGGCTGGCCGCCGACGACCCGGCGGCGCTGCTCGACCCGCGGCACGCCGACGCCGCGCTGGCGCTGTTCGCCGCCGACGGGCCGGCGCTCGACGAGCTGTGCCGGCTCGCCGACGACGTCCGCCGGGCGGCGGTCGGCGACGACGTGACGTACGTGGTCAACCGCAACATCAACTTCAGCAACGTCTGCTATGTCGGGTGCCGGTTCTGCGCCTTCGCGCAGCGGGAGCGGGACGCCGACGCGTACCGGCTCTCGGTGGAGCAGGTCGCCGACCGGGCCGAGGAGGCGTGGGCGGCCGGTGCCAGCGAGGTCTGCCTCCAGGGCGGCATCGACCCGAAGCTGCCGGTGACCGTCTACGCCGACCTGGTCCGGGCGATCAAGGCGCGGGTGCCGGGGATGCACGTGCACGCGTTCTCGCCGATGGAGATCGTCACCGCCGCCGCCAAGGCCGGCGTGTCCGTGCGGGAGTGGCTGACCGGGCTGCGCGACGCCGGGCTGGACACCATCCCGGGCACCGCCGCCGAGATCCTCGACGACGACGTGCGCTGGGTGCTCACGAAGGGCAAGCTGCCGGCCGCCGCCTGGGTCGAGGTGGTCGGCACGGCCCACGAGCTGGGCATCCGGTCCAGCTCCACGATGATGTACGGCCACGTGGACCACCCCGCGCAGTGGCTCGCGCACTTCCGGGTGCTGGCCGGGTTGCAGGACCGCACGGGCGGCTTCACCGAGTTCGTGGCGCTGCCGTTCGTGCACACCAACGCGCCGATCTACCTGGCCGGCATCGCCCGCCCCGGGCCGACCTGGCGGGAGAACCGGGTGGTGCACGCGATGGCCCGGCTGCTGTTGCACGGCCGGATCGACAACATCCAGTGCTCCTGGGTGAAGCTCGGCGACGAGGGCACGGCGGCGATGCTGCGGGGCGGCTGCAACGACCTCGGCGGCACGCTGATGGAGGAGACGATCTCCCGGATGGCCGGTTCCGGCAACGGTTCGGCGCGTACCGAGGAGCAGTTGATCGCCATCGCGGCGGCCGCCGGACGCCCGGCCCGCAAGCGCACGACCGCGTACGGCAGCCCCCGGCCGTAGGGCTTTACCTGTTGCCGGCCGGGCGCGGGTTCCCGGGTGCCCGGCCGGGCCTCGCTCCATTTCGTACGGTTGGCTTCTTCGAGTTCGGCGACGACGTGCGATACGAGATCCATATCGACAACGACGGTGACGGGCGGGCCGACGTCGCCTACCGGTTCGAATTCACCACCGGGATCACGAATCCGAACGGCTTTCTCCGCCGTCGGGGCTGAGCGCCGCCGACGTGACCGCGCCGTTCCTCCCCGACTTCCCCTAGGTGGGTACGGGTTCACCAACCCGCCGGCGTCGTCCTCGATCTCGGCGGCGACATCGGCGCCCTGATCATCCACCCGGGACGGAACCTCGCACGGCCGGGAGATCGACGTCAGCCGGGACGACGAGCCGCGTACGCACTCGGCGGTCCGGGAGCGGCGGGTGCGGGACGGGGCGTGCCATCCGCCCGGAGCTGCCCGCCCGCGTCCATACCGTCTGGTGGGACGATCGGCCGCCGGCCGGCCGGTTCGGTGTCACCGCCGGCGTGATCGCCGAGTCCACGCGGCCGACCAGCGTGCCTCCGGTCCCCTGCTGAGCCGGCCGGCGCCGGCCGCTGCACCGCTCCGTCCACATTGTGAGCGGGATGCCGGCGGTCGTTTCCGGCTCGACGGGCGGTCGACGCGAACTCGGGTTAACCTTGTCCCCCACCAAGATCAACGATGCGGTGGGTGGTCTTTCGGGGGTCTCCATCGGCCTGCCCGGTCGGGCCGGCGGGGAAGCGCCACGGGAGAAAACTCGGGCAACTCGCCGGAGAGGGCGTTACTCGGCCGGGGTCTGAATCGATAGGGCAGGTTGCGAGGCCGGGCGGCCGGGTGGTCGTCCGGAGTGTTGTCGGGAGGGCGACTCCATTATCAAGTTCGGCTTGACGGCGCACGCATTACACGCGTGTAATTTGAATGGGGTTGTTCGCACGGTACGCAACAAATCGGGACCGGACGGACACGCGCGCCTTTCGCGTGGGGGGTTGCAGCGGCGATGACGCCGGTGCGCGACAAGGAGGCATTTGATGGACGGCCAGCTTGAGGTGGCCGACCTGCTCGGAAACGCGCCGGAGTGGCAGGAGCGGGCGCTCTGCTCGCAGACCGATCCGGAGGCGTTCTTCCCCGAGAAGGGCGGCTCGACCCGCGAGGCGAAGCGGATCTGCTCGCGTTGCGAGGTCAAGACGGAATGCCTCGAATACGCTCTCGGGCACGACGAGCGGTTCGGGATCTGGGGTGGGCTCTCGGAGCGGGAGCGGCGCAAGCTCAAGCGGCGGGCCGCCTGAGCGTTGCCGGGCCGGGGCGGTGGGGGCCGCCCGGCTCAGGCGCAGTCGCACCGGTCGCCGTTCGCGGCGGCATCCGGCGGGGCGGCATCCGGCGGGGCGGCTCAGGCCAACTCGTCCGGATCGACCCCGAGCAGGTTGGCCACCTGCTCGATGATCACGTCGTGTACGAGATCCGCGAGATCCTCGCGGTCCATGGCGCGGAACTCGAGCGGCCGGCGGTAGAGCACGATCCGCGGGGGCACCTCCTGCCGGCCCGGCCGGCCGGGCAGCAGCCGGGCGAGCGGCACCTCGCCGTCCTCCAGCACGTCGGAGTCGTAGACGTTCAGGTCCGGCGGGACGTCCTCCACCGCGAACTCGACCCCGGCCAGTTCCTTGGCGAACCGCCGTTCCAGGGTCTCGACGGTGTCCAGCACGAGGTCGTCGAAGATCTCCGCCTTCGTCCGTGCCAGCGGCACCGTCGCCGGCACCAGTCGCCCGCGCAGGCCGCGCCCGTGCCGGTCACGGTGGGCGCGCCGGCCGGGGCCGGGGCGGCGGTGTTCCGGGCTCGTCATGAGGGACAGGTTAGCTCCCGTACCGACCTGGCCTGCGGCAGCGCGGCGGGTGCGGCGCGGCGCGGGTCGCGCCGGACAGAATTGTGATCACCGTGACGGGCGTGTCGCAACGCGAAGCGGTGCGCCGGACCCGGTAATGGGGATACCCTGCCGCCGTGAGGTCACCACGGCGCTGCTCCCGTAACGGCTGCCCCCGGCAAGCAGTCGCCACGCTGACCTATGTCTACAACGAGTCGACAGCCGTGGTGGGGCCGCTGGCCGCCTTCGCCGAGCCGCACACCTACGACCTCTGCGAGCCGCACGCCCGCAGCCTGACCGCGCCCCGCGGTTGGGACGTGGTCCGGCACGAGGGCGAGTTCGAGCCCCCGCCGCCCACCACCGACGACCTGGTCGCGCTCGCCGAGGCCGTCCGCGAGGCCGCCCGCCCGGTGGCCCCCCGCCCACCCGAGAGCGACGAGAGCCTCAACACGGCCCCCCAGACGGGCCGCCGCGGCCACCTCCGCGTCATCCCCCCCACCCACTAACCCCCCACCCTCCGCGCCCCTCCCACCCCCGCCTCCGCGCGTTGATCATGAAGTTGTTGGCACGAGCTTCGGCATGTCGCGGCAACTTCATGATCAACGGGCTCTGGGTGGGCGTGGGTCAGTGGCCTAGGAGGCGGGTGAGGAGGGTGGCGCGGCGGGAGGGGCGGTCCGTGCGGTTCTCCGCCGCGTCGGCGGAGACCATCAGCCGCAGGGCCGCGTTCACGGCCAGCCAGCGCAGCGGCTCCGGCTCCCACTTCGGGGAGCGGTGGTTCACCCAGGGCAGGGCGGTCAGGTCCGTCCGCTCGCCCCGGATCAGGTCGGCCAGGGTCCGACCGGCGAGGTTGCTGGTCCCCACGCCGTCGCCGACGTAGCCACCGGCCCAGGCCAGCCCGTCGGCCCGGTCGAAACCGACCGAGGCCGCCCAGTCCCGGGCCACCCCGAGCGGGCCGCCCCAGGTGTGGGTCACCGGCACGTCCAGGCCGAGCACCGGGAACAGTTCGCCGAGCGTACGGCGCAGTGCCGCGAAGACCGTCGGCTCCCGGTCGTGGCCGGGCAGGACCCGGGAACCGAAGTGGTAGGGCGCGCCCCGGCCGCCGAAGGCGAGTCGGCCGTCGGCGGTGCGCTGGCCGTAGACGATGACGTGCCGGTGGTCGGAGAAGGTCTCCCGCTCGGCGAGGCCGATCCGCGCCCAGGTCGCGGCGGGCAGCGGCGCGGTGGCGACCATCAGCGAGTAGACCGGCGCGACGGTGCGGCGCTGCCCCGGCAGGCCGGGCGTGTAGCTCTCGGTGGCCCGCACCACCACCGGCGCGTGCACCGTGCCGGCCGGGGTCACCGCCGCACCGGGCCGGATCCGGGTCACCCGCGTGCCCTCGTGGATCGTCACCCCTCGTCGCTCCACCGCCCGGGCCAGCCCGCGCACCAGCCGGGCCGGGTGCACCGCCGCGCAGTGCGGGGTGTACGTGCCGCCGCGTACCCCCTCGGCGGCGCAGCGGGCGGTGGCGTCGTCGGCGTCGAGCAGCGCCAGGTCCTCCGGCCCGAGCCCGTACGCCCGCGCCTCCGCGACGGCCGCGCGCGCCCGGTCGAGCTGGGGGGTGGTGCGGGCGAGCACCACCGTCCCGCCGTACGCCCAGTCGCAGTCGATGCCCTCGGCCGCGACGACCCGGCCGACCTCGGCGACGGTGGCGTGCAGGGCGCGCTGCATGGCGATCGCGGCGTCCCGCCCGTGCCGGCGGGCCAGCGCGGGCAGCGAGGTGGGGAACAGCGCCGAGCACCAGCCCCCGTTGCGGCCGGACGCGCCGTAGCCGGCGACCTGTGCCTCCAGCACGGTGATCCGCAGCGTCGGGTCGGCGACGGCGAGGTAGTACGCCGTCCAGAGCCCGGTGTAGCCGGCCCCGACGATCACCACGTCCGCGTCGGCGTCGCCGGCCAGCGGCGGACGCGGGGTCAGCGGCTCGTCCACGGTGGACAGCCAGTACGACAGGTCCTGGTAGCGCATCGGCCGCTCCGGGTGCGGAAACGGCCGGGTCGACCACGCGCCGCGGGGCGCGCGGCCGGCCCGGCCGGATGGACGAGGGTTACAGGCGCGCCCACGCCTCGGTGAGCACGGCGCGCAGGATCTGCTCGATCTCGTCGAACTGCTGCTGCTCGGCGATCAGCGGCGGCGCGAGCTGCACGACGGGGTCGCCCCGGTCGTCGGCGCGGCAGTAGAGCCCGGCGGAGAACAGCGCGGTGGACAGGAAACCGCGCAGCAGCCGCTCGGACTCGGCCTCGTCGAAGGTCGCCCGGGTGGTCTTGTCCTTGACCAGCTCGATGCCGTAGAAATAGCCGTCGCCGCGCACGTCGCCGACGATCGGCAGGTCGTGCAGCTTCTCCAGGGTGGCGCGGAAGGCCGCCTCGTTGGCCCGGACGTGCCCGACCAGGTCCTCGCGGGCGAAGACCTCCAGGTTGGCCAGGGCCACCGCGCAGGAGACGGGGTGGCCGCCGAAGGTCACGCCGTGGGCGAACATGCCGGTCTCGGTCAGGAACGGCTCCATCAGCCGGTCGCTGGCGATCATCGCGCCGAGCGGGGCGTAGCCGGAGGTGATGCCCTTGGCGGTGGTGATGATGTCGGGCTGGTAGCCGTACCGGACGGCGCCGAAGTATTCGCCGAGCCGGCCCCAGGAGCAGATCACCTCGTCGGAGACGAGCAGCACGTCGTACGCGTCGCAGATCTCCCGGACCCGCTCGAAGTAGCCGGGCGGCGGCGGGAAGCAGCCGCCGGAGTTCTGCACCGGCTCCAGGAAAACGGCGGCGACCGTGTCCGGCCCCTCCCGCTCGATGGCCCGACCGATCTCCTCGGCGGCCCAGCGGCCGAACGCCTCGGGGGAGTCGCCGTGCTCGGGGGCGCGGTAGAAGTTGGTGTTCGGCACCTTGATGCCACCAGGGACCAGCGGCTCGAAGTCGCTCTTGATGCCGGGCAGGCCGGTGATCGACAGCGCGCCCATCGAGGTGCCGTGGTAGGCGATGTACCGGCTGACCACCTTGTGCTTGTTCGGCCTGCCGGTGCGCTTGAAGTAGGCGCGGGCGAGCTTCCACGCCGCCTCGACCGCCTCGGAGCCGCCGGTGGTGAAGAAAACCCGGTTCAGGTCTCCGGGGGTGAGCGTGGCGATCCGCTCGGCCAGCTCGACGGCCTTCGGGTGTGCGTACGACCAGAGCGGGAAGTAGGCCAGCTCGCCCGCCTGCTTGGCGGCGGCCTCGGCCAGCTCGGTGCGCCCGTGGCCGGCGTTGACGACGAAGAGCCCCGCGAGGCCGTCCAGGTAGCGGCGGCCCTGGGCATCCCAGACGTACGCGCCCTCGCCGCGCACGATGGTCGGCACCTCGCCGGCGGAGTAGCTCGCCATCCGGGTGAAGTGCATCCAGAGGTGGTCGGTGGCGTCGGCCATGTCAGCCCCATCGGGTCTCGGGCCGGTCAGGGGTGACACCGGCCGCTCTGCCCACGGTTATCCCACAGTCCGGCGGCCAAAAGCAAGTGGGATCGGTGGTGTGTGGTCGATATGGCAACGGAATCAGCGAGTAGCCAAAGCGTGAACGACGGAATCCGTATCGCGAGGGTTGTGAGGTGAACGGTGGGTGGGATCGCGTCGGACGGGCATTGTCGAGCTGCCCTGTCGGCGAGGCCGCGTCGAGGGGGATCGCGGTGGAGCCGCGTCGAGGGCGTCACGGTCGGGACACCTTCGGGGCACTTCGGCCGCGCTCGCGGCGCACCTGAGGTGCGCGAAACACATCCCACCGCGACACGCCGGTAGGCGGCGGACGCCGGCACCGAGCGTGGCTATCGTGCGCCGGAGCGTGAACCCGCGTGGAGGGAGGATCCGATGGCCAACGAGGCGCTGCGGGTGGCGATGGCCGCCAAGGGGGAGACCGTCGAGTCGCTGGCGGAGAAGGTGCGTGTCGACCCGAAGACGGCGGGCCGGTGGCTCACGTCGGGCCGGATCCCGCACCCCAGGACCCGGCTGGCGGTGGCCGAGGTGCTCGACCGCGACGCCGCCGAGCTGTGGCCCGAGCCGTTCCGCCGCCGCGACCTGCCCTGGTTCCGCCCCTGGGCCGAGCTGGAACAGGACGCCATCTCGATCCGGTCCTACGAGCCGCTGCTGGTGCCGGGCCTGCTTCAGACCGAGGGGTACGCCCGCGCGGTGCTCGGGACCGGCGGCCTGCTGTCGGCGGCCGAGGTGGACCAAATCGTGGCCGGCCGGCTGGAGCGCCAAGAGATTCTCTGTCGTGAGGAACCTCCGCAGCTCGTCGTCGTGATCGACGAGGTGGTGCTTCGCCGGCCGGTCGCGGGCCGGGCGGTGATGGCCGAGCAACTGGCCCATCTCGCTGCGATGGCGCAGCGGGAGCACGTGCAGATCCGGGTGATCCCGGCCGAGGGACCCTGGCACACGGGGTTGGCCGGGCCGTTCGTGCTGGCCCGACTCCGGGACGGGGTCGAAGTGGCCTATCTGGACAATCAGCTCCGTGGTCAGATGGTGACTGAGGGCATCGATATTGCTAGCCTGGGTCGGAGGTGGGAGAGCGTCACCGGTGAGGCGCTTCCCTGCCGCCGGTCGATCGCACTGATCCGAGAGGTGGCGCAGACATGGACCTGACGGAAGCCCGCTGGCGCACCGCCACCCGCAGCAGCAACAACGGCGGCAACTGTGTCGAGGTGGCCGACAACCTGCCCGGCCGGGTGCTGGTGCGGGACAGCAAGGACCGTGCCGGCGGCACCCTCAGCTTCGGGCCCGACGCCTGGCGGGCGTTCGTCGCGTCGGTCGGGCGCGACGGGGGCGCGCGCTGATCAGGCGGTGCCCCAGGTGTACGTCTGCTTGCGCAGCTTGAGATAGACGAACGCCTCGGTGGAGAGCACGCCCTCGACCGACCGCAGCCGCTGGAGGATCTCCAGCAGGTGGTCGTCGTTGCGGCAGACCACCTCGGTCAGCAGGTCGAACGAGCCCGCCGTGATCACCACGTAGTCGACCTCGTCCAGCTCGGCGAGGCGGTCGGCCACGGCCTCCAGGTCGCCGTTCGTACGCAGGCCGATCATGGCCTGGCGGGGGAAGCCGAGCTGGAGCGGGTCGGTCACCGCGACGATCTGCATCACCCCGGCGTCGAGCAGCCGCTGCACCCGCTGGCGCACCGCCGCCTCCGACAGCCCGACCGCCTTGCCGATGGTCGCGTACGGTCGGCGGCCGTCCTCCTGGAGCTGTTCGATGATCTGCTTTGCCACGTCGTCGAGCAGTGCGTGGCTGGCACCCTCGCGGACGGTGACCCTGCGTCCGCCGTTGCCGTTGTCGTGCTGCCGGTTCGTCATCGACCGCTCCCCATGTCCGTGCCCGGGCTGAGCCTAGTGCCCCCGGGCAGTCTGGCGTATTTCGTCGTGCAGAGCTATTCCGGCAACGGAATCCCTTGTAAGGAAGGTCACCTCATGTCAGGATCAGTCGTCCACCGCACCTGACCCTCCCGCCGGCGCGCCACCCCCGTTCCCGCCGCCGACGATGACCCCTAGGAGTCGTCACATGCGTACTCCCTTTCGGCCCCTCACCCGGCGTGGACTCCTGACCGGCACCCTCGGCTCGGCCGCGCTGCTCGCCGCCGGCGGCTCGCTGGCCGGCTGCGGCACCAAGGCCGCCACCCAGACGGAGGCCGGCTGCGTCAGCGAGGACCTGTCCGCCACCGAGAAGAAACTGGCCTTCTCCAACTGGCCGCAGTACATGGACGTGGACGAGAAGGACGAGTCCAAGCGGCCGACCCTCGACGCGTTCGTCGCCCAGAGCGGCATCCAGGTCGCCTACACCGAGGACGTCAACGACAACAACGAGTTCTTCGGCAAGGTGCAGAACCAGCTCGCGGGCTGTCAGGGCACCGGCCGGGACGTCATGGTCCTCACCGACTGGATGGCGGCGCGGATGATCCGCCTCGGCTGGGTCCAGAAGCTCGACAAGTCGAAGCTGCCCAACGTCGAGGCCAACCTGCTGCCGTCGCTGCGCAACCGGTCCTTCGACCCCGAGAACCAGCTCGCCATCCCGTGGCAGTCCGGCCTGGCCGGGCTGGCCTACAACGGCAAGGTGACCAAGGAGATCCGGACGGTCGACGAGCTGCTCACCCGCCCCGACCTCAAGGGCAAGGTGACGGCGCTGTCCGAGATGCGCGACACCATGGGCCTGCTGCTCCAGTCGAACGGCCACGACCCGGCGAACTTCACCGGCCCGCAGTTCGACGACGCGCTCAACAAGCTCAAGAAGGCCGTCGACTCCGGCCAGATCCGCCGGTTCACCGGCAACGACTACGCTCCGGACCTCGCCAAGGGCGACATCGCCGCGTGCATCGGCTGGTCCGGCGACGTCATCCAGCTCGGCTTCGAGGACGACAAGGTCAAGTTCGTGGTGCCCGAGTCGGGCGTGATGCTCTGGTCGGACAACGTCCTCGTGCCGAACAAGGCCACCCACAAGGGCAACGCCGAGCAGATCATCAACTACTACTACGACCCGGCGGTCGCCGCGAAGCTCGCCGCGTTCGTGAACTACATCTGCCCGGTCCAGGGCGCCAAGGCCGAGATGGAGAAGATCGACCCCGAGCTGGCCGCCAACCCGCTGATCTTCCCCGACGACACCATGCTGTCGAAGTCCAAGGTCTTCATGGCGCTGGACGAGAAGCAGGAACGCGAGTACGAGAGCAAGTTCCAGCAGGTCATCGGGGCGTGAGCGGCATGGGCGCGGCGACTGCGGGGCGCGAGACACCGGCCGGCGACCTGCGGCTGGCCAACCTCACCAAACGGTTCGGCATCTTCACCGCCGTGGACGACCTCAGCCTGACCATCCCGCAGGGCTCGTTCTTCGCCCTGCTCGGGGCGTCCGGCTGCGGCAAGACCACCACCCTGCGGATGATCGCCGGGCTGGAGGAGCCGACCAGCGGGCAGGTGCTGCTCGGCGACCGGGACATCGCCCGGCTGCGCCCGTACAAGCGGCCGGTGAACACCGTGTTCCAGAGCTACGCGCTCTTCCCGCACCTGAACGTCTTCGAGAACGTGGCCTTCGGGCTGCGGCGGCGCGGCATCCGATCCGTCGACGAACAGGTCAGGGGCATGCTCGCGCTGGTGCAGCTCGACGACTACGGCCACCGCCGTCCCGCCCAGCTCTCCGGCGGGCAGCAGCAGCGGGTCGCCCTGGCCCGCGCCCTGGTCAACCGCCCGCAGGTGCTGCTGCTCGACGAGCCGTTGGGCGCGCTCGACCTGAAGCTGCGCCGGCAGATGCAGATCGAGCTGAAGCGGATCCAGACCGAGGTCGGCATCACGTTCGTGCACGTCACCCACGACCAGGAGGAGGCCATGACGATGGCCGACACGGTCGCGGTGATGAACGCCGGGAAGATCGAGCAGCTCGGCGCACCCGCCGACATCTACGAGTTCCCGGCCACCGCGTTCGTGGCGAACTTCCTCGGCCAGTCCAACCTGCTCGCCGGCGAGGCCGCCGGCCCGGGCGGCGGCGAGGTGGCGGTCGCGGCGCACGGCAACCGCTTCTCGGTGCCCGCCGGCCGGGCCCGGGTCGACCGGGGGCCGGTCCACCTGGGCGTACGCCCGGAGAAGCTGCACCTGGTCGACTCCGTCGACCAGGTGCCCGCCGGGCACCAGCACGTCACCGGGTTGGTCACCGACGCCTCCTACGTCGGGGTCAGCACTCAGTACCTGCTGCGCACCGGCTGGGGCAGCGAGCTGTCGGTCTTCGTGGCCAACAGCGGCGTGACCGGCCCGCTGGCGGTGGGCAGCGAGGCGGTGGCGCACTGGGACCCGCGGCACGCCTTCCTGCTGCCCCGGGCGCCCGGCGAGCACGACCGGACCACGCCGGTCCTGGACGAGCCGGTGGGTGCGTCCTCGTGACGGCCCTCGCGCACATGCCCGGTTCGGGGCGGTCGGCGGCACCCCCGCCGACCCGCCGGTCCGGTCGGCACCGGTTCCTGCCGTACCTCCTCCTGCTGCCCGGCGCGGCGTGGCTGTTCCTCTTCTTCGCCGTGCCGCTGTTCCAGCTCGCCGCCGCCAGCCTCTACGACCCCGCCGGCTCGCTCGCCACCGGGTACGCGCTGACCTGGGCGGTCGGCAACTACCCGGACGCGCTCGCGGCGTACTGGCCGCAGTTCACCCGGTCCTTCGTCTACGCCGGCATCGCCCTGGTGCTGGCGCTGCTGATGGGCTACCCGCTGGCGTACGCGATCGCGCAGAAAGCCGGCCGGTGGAAGAACCTGCTGCTGGTCTGCGTGGTCGCGCCGATGTTCACCAGCTTCCTGGTGCGCACGCTGGCCTGGAAGACCATCCTGTCCGACAACGGCTGGGTCGTCGGGCTGCTGCGCGACGTGCACCTGCTCGCCCCCGACGGCCGGCTGCTGGCCACCCCGGTCGCGGTGGTGCTCGGCCTCACGTACAACTTCCTGCCCTTCCTGGTGCTGCCGCTGTACGCGAGCCTGGAGCGGCTGGACCACCGGCTGCTGGAGGCGGCGAGCGACCTCTACGCCAGCCCGCTGCGGGTGTTCCGCCGGGTCACGCTGCCGCTGTCCATGCCGGGCCTGGTCGCCGGCACGCTGCTGTTCTTCATCCCGGCCAGCGGCGACTACATCAACGCCGAACTGCTCGGCACCCCCAACGAGTACATGATCGGCAACGTCATCGACTCGGCGTTCCTGGTCCGGCTGGACTACCCGCAGGGCGCGGCGCTGTCCTTCCTGCTGATGGCGGCGATCCTCGCGGTCGTCTTCGTCTACCTGCGCCGGGCCGGCACGGAGGAGGTGCTCTGACCGTGGGACACCGCATCGGTCGCTGGCTCGCCGAGCGCTGGGTGATGGGCGTGGCGCTGCTGGTGCTCGGCTACCTCTTCCTGCCGATCGCCGTGGTCGCCGCCCTGTCCTTCAACCGCCCGTCCAGCCGCCTGTCGTACGACTTCAACGAGTTCACCCTCGACAACTGGCGCAACCCGTGCGCCACCTCCGACATGTGTGACGCGGTGGTGCGCAGCGTCCAGATCGGCTTCATCGCCACCGTCGTCGCCACGGTGCTCGGCACCCTCATGGCGTTCGCGCTGGTGCGGCACCGGTTCCGCGGCCGGTCCGGGATCAACGTGCTGATCTTCCTGCCGATGGCCACCCCCGAGCTGGTGATGGGCACCTCGCTGCTCGCCCTCTTCGTCTCCGCCGGGGTGCCGCAGGGCTTCTGGACCATCGTCATCGCGCACGTCATGTTCTGCGTGTCGTTCGTGGTGGTCACCGTCAAGGCGCGGCTGGCCGGGATGGACTCCCGACTGGAGGAGGCCGCGATGGACCTCTACGCCAGCGAGTGGCAGACCTTCCGGCGGATCACCCTGCCGCTGGTGCTGCCCGGCATCGTGGCCGCCGCGCTGCTGGCGTTCTCGCTGTCGTTCGACGACTTCATCGTCACGAACTTCAACGCCGGCACCACCGTCACGTTCCCGATGTACGTCTGGGGCGCCGCCCAGCGGGGCATCCCGCCGCAGGTCAACGTCATCGGCACGGCGATGTTCGTGATCGCGCTGCTGCTGGTGCTCGCCAGCACCCTGCGCGGCCGGCGGGCGAAGCGGCTGCCATGACGCCCCCGCCCACCGGCCGGGCGCTCGCCGACGCGGCGCCCGTGCCGTACTGGCTGGACCGCCCGGAACGCCCCGACCCGCTGCCGCCGCTGCACGGCGGCACCGACACCGACCTGCTGGTCGTCGGCGGCGGCTACAGCGGCCTCTGGGCGGCGCTGCTCGCCAAGCAGGACGACCCCGACCGGGACGTGCTGCTGGTGGAGGCGGGCACGTGCGGCTGGGCGGCGTCCGGGCGCAACGGCGGGTTCTGCGCCGCCTCGCTGACCCACGGCCTGGCCAACGGCGCCGAGCGATTCCCCGACGAGATCGACGTGCTGGACCGGCTCGGCCGGGACAACCTGGACGCCATCGCCGACACCGTGGCCGCGTACGGCATCGACTGCGAGTTCGAGCGCACCGGCGAGCTGTCCGTGGCGGTCGAGCCCCACCAGCTCGACGGGCTGGCCGCCGACGTCGACCTGGCCCGCCGGTTCGGCCACGACGTGCGGCTGCTCGACCGCGACGAGGTACGCGCCGAGGTGGACTCGCCGACGTACCTCGGCGGGCTGTGGGACCGCGACCGGGTGGCGATGCTGGACCCGGCGAAGCTGGCCTGGGGCCTGCGCCGCGCCTGCCTCGACCTCGGCGTGCGGATCCACGAGCACACCCGGGTCACCGGGCTGCGCCGCGACGGGGCCGCGCTGCGCGCCACCACCCGCGGTGGACCGTCCGGCGCTCGCGGGGCCGACGGCCCGGGACCGGGCGGCCACGGCGCCCCCGGCTCGGTGCGCGCGCGGCGGGTCGTCCTCGCCACCAACGCGTTTCCGCCACTGCTGCGCCGGCTGCGGGCCTGGCTGGTGCCGGTCTACGACTACGCGCTGACGACCGCGCCGTTGACCGCCGCGCAACGCGAATCGATCGGCTGGCGCAACCGGCAGGGGCTCGCCGACACCGGCAACCAGTTCCACTACTACCGGCTCACCGGCGACGGGCGGATCCTCTTCGGCGGCTACGACGCCGTCTACCACTACGGCAACCGGATGGCCCCCGAACTGGCCCAGCGGCCGGCCACCTTCACCGCCCTCGCCCAGCACTTCTTCGCCACGTTCCCGCAGCTCGCCGACGTGCGCTTCAGCCACCGCTGGGGCGGCGTCATCGACACCTGCACCCGGTTCTGCCCGTTCTTCGGCACCGCGTACGACGGCCGGCTGGCGTACGCGGCCGGCTACACCGGCCTCGGCGTCGGCGCCACCCGGTTCGGCGCCCGCGTGGTGCTCGACCTGCTGGGCGGCGGGCAGACCCCGCTGACCGGGCTCGACCTGGTGCGCAGCAAGCCGCTGCCGTTCCCGCCGGAGCCGTTGCGGGCCACCGGCATCCACCTCACCCGCTGGTCCCTGGCCCGGGCCGACGCGCGAGCGGGACGGCGCAACCTCTGGCTCCGTACGCTCGATCGTCTTGGTTTGGGGTTTGATTCCTGATGCGGATCCTGCTCGTCGGCGCCGGTGGGGTCGGCTCCGCCGCCGTCGCCGTCGCCGCCCGACGCTCCTTCTTCGAGACCATGGTCGTCGCCGACCGCGACCCCGCCCGTGCGGCGCGGGCCGTGGCCGGCCACGGCGACCGGTTCGTCCCCGCCGCCGTCGACGCCTCCTCGGCGGACGCGGTCGCCGCGCTGTGCCGCGAGCACCGGATCACCCACGTGCTCAACGCGGTCGACCCGCGCTTCGTCATGCCGATCTTCGACGGGGCGTTCGCGGCCGGCGCGGACTACCTCGACATGGCCATGTCGCTGTCCCGGCCGCACCCCGACCGGCCGTACGCCGAGACCGGGGTCAAGCTCGGCGACGACCAGTTCGCCGCCGCCGACCGCTGGTCGGCCGCCGGCCGGCTGGCGCTGTGCGGCATCGGCGTCGAGCCGGGCCTGTCGGACGTCTTCGCCCGCTACGCCGCCGACGAGCTGTTCGCCGAGATCGACGAGATCGGGGTACGCGACGGCGGCAACCTCACCGTCGACGGCTACGACTTCGCGCCGTCGTTCTCCATCTGGACCACCATCGAGGAGTGCCTCAACCCGCCGGTGATCTGGGAGGCCGGCCGCGGCTGGTACACCACCCCGCCGTTCTCGGAGCCGGAGGTGTTCGACTTCCCCGCGGGTATCGGCCCGGTCGAGTGCGTCAATGTCGAGCACGAGGAGGTGCTGCTGATCCCGCGCTGGGTCGCGGCGAAGCGGGTCACCTTCAAGTACGGCCTCGGCAACGAGTTCATCGAGGTCCTCAGGACCCTGCACAAGCTCGGCCTCGACGCGGCGTCCCCGGTGCGGGTGAGCGGCGTGACCGTCGCGCCCCGCGACGTCGTGGCGGCCTGCCTGCCCGACCCGGCGACCCTGGGCGACCGGATGCGCGGCAAGACCTGCGCCGGCACCTGGGTGCGTGGCACGGCGCGCGGCGGCGGGCCGCGCGAGGTCTACCTCTACCACGTCGTCGACAACGAGTGGTCCATGGCGGAGTACGGCCACCAGGCCGTCGTCTGGCAGACCGCCGTGAACCCGGTCGTCGCCCTGGAACTGCTCGCCACCGGCGCGTGGTCCGGGTCGGGGGTGATCGGCCCGGAGGCGCTGCCCCCGCGCCCCTTCCTCGATCTGCTCACCGGTTACGGCTCACCCTGGGGGATGCAGGAGCGATGACCCGCTACGGCCCGATGTTCGGCCCCGACGTCACCTTCCTCGGCGTCGACCGCTGCGCCCTCGACGACCCGTCGTCCTTCGCCGACGCCGACGTCGTGATCGTCGGCGCGCCCTTCGACGGCGGCACCTCGCACCGGCCGGGCACCCGGTTCGGCCCGTCCGCCATCCGGCAGGCCTGCTACCTGCCGCACGACGGCTCCCGACCGTCCCTCGCGCTGCGCGTCGACGCGCTGCGCGACCTGCGGGTGTACGACGCCGGCGACGTCGAGATGTTCTCCGGCGACATCGAACGCTCCCTGGCCGCCCTGGAGTCGGCGGTCTTCGCGGTCGCCTCGGCCGGGGCGATCCCCGTCGTGCTCGGCGGCGACCATTCCATCGCGCTGCCCGACGCGACCGGCGTCGCCCGCCATTACGGGCTGGGCCGGGTGTCGCTGGTGCACTTCGACGCGCACGCCGACACCGGGGACATCGAGTTCGGCAGCCTGCACGGGCACGGCCAGCCGATGCGCCGGCTCATCGAGTCCGGCGCCGTACGCGGCGACCGGTTCCTCCAGATCGGCCTGCGCGGCTACTGGCCCGGCCCCTCGGTCCTGTCGTGGATGGCCGAGCAGCGGATGCGGTCGTACGAGATGACCGAGCTGGTCGCTCGGGGCCTGGACGAGTGCCTGACGGAGGCGTTCGGGATCGCGGTGGACGAGTGCGAGGGGGTCTTCCTCTCCGTCGACGTGGACGTGGTCGACCCGGGCATGGCACCCGGCACGGGCACCCCGGAGCCCGGCGGGCTGACCTCCCGACAGCTGCTCGACGCGGTCCGGCGCTGCTGCTACGAGCTGCCGGTCGTCGGCGTCGACGTGGTCGAGGTCGCCCCGCCGTACGACCACGCCGACATCACCGCGTACCTGGGCAACCGCGTGGTGCTGGAGGCGCTGTCGGCGATCGCCCGCCGCCGCCGCGACGCCGCCGGCCACCCGCCCTGGACCCCGACCCAACCCCTCCTCGACGCCCGCTAACCCCCGCCCCCCGCCCCCCGCCTCCCTCCCCGCCCCCCGCCCCCGCCCCCTCTCCGCGATCTTGTATTTCGTGCCCCGATATTCCGGGCATTCTTCGTCAATCGAGGGCCGAAAGTGCAAGATCGCGGGGTTGTCGGGAGTGGGGGTGGGGCGCCTAGCACGTGAGGGGTGGGGTTTGGGGGTTGTGCACAGGGTGGGGGCTGTCCACAGGGGAGGTGGTGCGGGGCGGAGGGGCGGCGGGGAATTCTCGATCCTGTGCGTATGGGTGGTCAGTTGTGGCGTGTCGACGAGTTGATGCGGAGCCTCACCGTGAAGCGGATCCGCACCAGGGTCGACAGAGCGGAGCTGCTCCGGGTGCGGAGAGGCGTCTACGCCGACCAACCCTGCGATGAGGACGACGAACTGCGTGCCCTCATGCTGTGCCTGCCCGAAGAGGCCATGCTCACCATGCAGAGCGCGGCCCACCGGTACGGCTTCGGGGTCCTGCGGGAAGATCTCGTCCACATTCAGTTGCCTGCGACGGTGCCCAGACCCCGGCTGCCCGGACTGGTCGTACACCACTCGGTGCTTCCCGCGCAGGCTGTCGACGTGCGGGGGTTGCCCTGCGTGCCGGCGGCGCGATGCGCCGTCGACCTGGCGCGTACCGCCCGGCGGCTGGATGCCCTGCCCGTGCTCGATGCCGCCATCCGGTCGGGCGCGGTCGGCCTGGACGAGCTGTTGGCGGAGGTGTCGGCTCACCAGGGGCTCCGGGGCGTGCGGCAGGCCCGGGAACTCGTACCGCTGGCGGACGGGCGGCCCGAGTGCCGGCAGGAGAGCCAGTTGCGTTTGATCCTGATCGACGGGCGACTCCCGGCGCCTGAACCGCAACTGTGGGTGCACGACCGTGACGGCATTCCTCGCTACCGGCTGGACCTCGGCTACCGGAAGCGGAGAATCGGCATCGAGTACGACGGCGCGTCACATCTGGAACGTGATCAACTCCGTCGCGACCGTGAGCGGATGAACTGGCTCGACGTTAACGGGTGGCGGATGCGCTACTTCACCGATCGCGACCTGTACCGCCGCCCCGCCCACATCGTGGCCACGATCCGCGCCGCCCTCTCCTGACCCGCCTCCTTCCGTGACCCCACACTCCCGCGATCTTGCACTTTCCGCCCCGACAATTCGACATAGAGTGGATATTTGAGGGGCAGGAACTGCAAGATCGCGGGAGTGCACGTCGCGGCGGGGAGGGAGGGGTGGGGGGCCAGCTCCTCGTGTGGCGAGGGGCCCTTGCTTGCTGGCGGCCCTGCCGGGGCCGTCCGTTCCCGAGACCTAGAGGGTCAGGGTCCAGGTGTCGATGTAGCCGGTGTCGCCGGAGGCGGCGTCCTGGACGCGCAGGGTCCAGTTGCCGTTACGGGTCTCCGAGGAGAGGTTGACCGTGTAGGTCTGGTTGATGTTGTCGGCGGAGCTGCCGCTGCGGTTGTGCAGGGTGTAGGCGCTGCCGTCGGGAGCGACGAGGCTGACGACGAGGTCCCCGATGTAGGTGTGCACGATCTGCACCGCGACCTTGCTGCTGGACGAGGCGGTGCCGGTGCAGCCGCTGATCGCGATGGTGCTGGTGACCGTCGCGTTGTCACCGACGGTCACGTTGGTGCCGTTGGTGCCGGTGCACTCCTGCGTGCCGGAGCCGCCCAGGTTGAGCGTCCAGCTGTTCAGGTAGCCGGTGTCGCCGGCGCCGGCGTCCTGGACGCGCAGCTTCCAGGTGCCGTTGGCGACCTCCGACGACAGGTTGACCGGGTAGGTCTGGTTGATGTTGTCGGCCGAGCCGCCGCTGCGGTTGTGCAGGGTGTAGGCGCTGCCGTCCGGGGCGACGAGGCTGACGACGAGGTCCCCGATGTAGGTGTGCACCAGGTTCACCGCGACCGTGCTGGTGGCGCCGGCGTTGCCCGTGCAGCCCGCGATGGTGATGGTGCTCTCCACCGTGGCGTTGTCCCGGATCGTCACATCGGTGCCGTTGGTCTGGGTGCAGCCGGTGCTCGGCGGGGGCGTGGTGCCGCCGTCACCGAGGTTGAGCAGCTTGTTGGGCGAGCCGGTGCCGGGGCTGGTCACCACGTTGCTGGTGGCGTCGGCGACGAGCTTGTCGCGCACCTGCTGCGGCGTGAACGACGGGTTGGCGGCGAGCACGAGCGCGGCGGCGCCGACCACGTGCGGGGTCGCCATCGAGGTGCCGCTGATGGTGTTCGTGGCGGTGTTGCTGGTGTGCCAGGCCGAGGTGATCGAGCTGCCGGGGGCGAAGATGTCCAGGCAGGTGCCGATGTTGGAGAACGACGAGCGGGCGTCGGTGTTGGTGGTCGAGCCGACGGTGATCCCGGCGGGGGTGCTGGCCGGCGAGCTGTCGCAGGCGTCGGCCCCGTAGTCGTTCCCGGCCGCGAGGCCGTAGCTGACACCGTCGGCGATGGAGCGGGCCACCGCGTCGTTGAGGGCCTGGCTGAAGCCGCCGCCGAGGCTCATGTTGGCCACCGCGAGCTGGCCGGCGGCGTGGTCGCCGGTCACCCAGTCGACGCCCTGGATGACACCGGCGTCGGTGCCGCTGCCCTGGCAGTCGAGCACCCGGACGCCGACGAGGGTGACGCCCTTGGCCACGCCGTGGGCGCTGCCGCCGACCGTGCCGGCCACGTGGGTCCCGTGCCCGTTGCAGTCGTCGGCGCTGCCGCCGTCGATCGAGTCGAACCCGGTGACGGCCCGACCGCCGAAGTCGCCGTGGCCGAACCGGATGCCGGTGTCGATGATGTACGCCTTCACGCCCGAGCCGGTGTTCGGGTAGGTGAACGAGTTGTTCAGCGGCAGCGCGCGCTGGTCGAGCCGGTCCAGGCCCCAGGACGGCGTGGGGCTCTGCGTACCGCTGATCCGCACGGTGTGGTTCTGCTGGACGTAGCTGATCGACGGGTCGGCGGCGAGCCGCTTGGCCTCGGCCTCGGACATCCGGGCCTCGAACCCGCGCAACGCGTTCTGGTACGTCCGGTTGACCGCGCCGCCGTGCCGGCCGGCGAGGTCGCGCGCCCGCTTCGTGACGTCGGCCCGCCCCACGGTCGCGTCCTTGAAGACGACGATGTACGACCCGTCGACGGCGGTGGGGCCGCCTGCCAGGAGGATCTGCCCCTCGGCGGGGGCGGCCGTCGCGGGTGCGCCGAACGCCACGGCGGTGGCGACGGCGGCGGTCAGCACGCCGAGACGCCAGCGGCGCGCGGCAAGGTGGGGAAGTGTCATCCCTCGGGTGTTCCTCTCGCTCCACGACGGCGGGTCCCGCCATCGATCGCAATTGATCAAAGTGAGCAAGAGAGTAGAGCGTCCGCGGCGCGATGTGTAGATCGATCGATGTTTGGTTACTCGGGGGAAACAAAGATAGGGGTGGGCGCGGTGCCGCCCCGCACCCGCGCCGCTACGTGCCGAAAGCCTCGTCCAGGATGTCCAGCCCTCGACGCAGCTCGGTGTCGGAGATCACCAGCGGCGGCAGGAAGCGCAGCACGTTGCCGTACGTGCCGCAGGTCAGGGTGAGCAGGCCGGCGGCGTGACAGGCCGCCGAGACCGCCGCCGCGGCGACCGGGTCGGGCGTCAGGGTGCCGGGCCGGACGATCTCCACGGCGAGCATCGCGCCCCGGCCGCGTACCTCGGCGATGCGGGGATCGCGGTCCGCCACGGCTCGCAGGCGCGCCGTCATCGCCGCGCCGATCCGGCGGGCCGCCCCCGCCAGGTCCAGCTCGTGCATGGTCGCGATCGACGCGAGCGCCGCCGCGCAGGCGATCGGATTCCCGCCGTACGTGCCGCCGAGCCCGCCGACGTGCACCGCGTCCATCAGGTCGGCCCGGCCGGTGACCGCGGCCAGCGGCAGGCCGCCGGCGATGCCCTTGGCCAGGGTGACCAGGTCCGGCTCCACGCCCTCGTGCTGGCAGGCGAACCAGTCGCCGGTGCGGCAGAACCCGGTCTGGATCTCGTCCGCCACGAACACCACCCCGGCCGCCGTCGCCCACTCCCGCAGCGCCGGCAGGAACCCCGGCGCCGGTACGACGAACCCGCCCTCGCCCTGGATCGGCTCGATCAGCAGCGCGGCGACGTTCTCCGCGCCGACCTGCTTCTCGATCGTCTCGATCGCCCGGGCCGCCGCGGTCGGCCCGTCGAGCCCACCGTCGCGCAGCGGGTACGACATCGGCACCCGGTAGACCTCCCCGGCGAACGGCCCGAACCGGTGCTTGTACGGCATGTTCTTCGCGGTCAGCGCCATGGTCAGGTTGGTCCGGCCGTGGTACGCGTGGTCGAACACCACCACCGCCGACCGCCCGGTGGCGTGCCGGGCGATCTTCACGGCGTTCTCCACCGCCTCGGCACCCGAGTTGAACAGCGCGGACCGCTTGTCGAACGCGCCCGGGGTGAGCGCGTTGAGCTGCTCGCAGACCGCCACGTACGACTCGTAGGGGGCGACCATGAAGCAGGTGTGCGTGAAGCGTTCGACCTGCGCCCGCACCGCTTCGACCACGCGCGGGGCGGAATTGCCGACGTTGGTGACGGCGATGCCGGCGGCGAAGTCGATCCACTCCCGGCCGTCGACGTCGACGACGGTGCCGCCCGACGCCCGGTCCACGTAGGACGCGATGGTGCTGCCGACGCCGCGGGCCACAGCCGCGCCGCGCCGCTTGTGCAGTTCGTCCGAGGAGGCCATCGCGCTCAGCCCTCGATGTTGTGCATGACGTGCTTGATCCGGGTGTAGTCCTCCAGGCTGTAGACCGAGAGGTCCTTGCCGTGGCCGGAGTGCTTGAAGCCGCCGTGCGGCATCTCCGAGACGAACGGGATGTGCGTGTTCACCCAGACGCAGCCGAAGTCGAGCCGGCGGGTCATCCGCATCGCCCGACCGTGGTCCTTCGTCCAGACCGACGCCGACAGGCCGTATTCGACGCCGTTGGCCCAGCGCACGGCCTCGTCCTCGTCGGAGAACCGCTGCACGGTGATGACCGGCCCGAACACCTCGTCCTGGATGATCTCGTCGGACTGGCGCAGCCCGCTGACGACGGTCGGCGCGTAGAAGTAGCCGCGGTCGCCGACCTGCGAGCCGCCGGTCTCGACCTTCGCGTGGTCCAGCAATCGGTCCACGAAGCCCCGCACCCGGGCCAGCTGGTTGGCGTTGTTGAGCGGGCCGTAGAGCACGTCCGCGTCGTCCGGCGCGCCGGTCTTCGTGTTGCGGGCCTGCTCGGCCAGCGCCGCCACGAAGTCGTCGTGGACGCCGGGGCCGGCGAGCACCCGCGTCGCCGCCGTGCAGTCCTGCCCGGCGTTGAAGTAGCCGCCGACCGCGATCGCCTCGGCCGCCGCCGCCACGTCCGCGTCGTCGAAGACCACCACCGGGGCCTTGCCGCCCAGCTCCAGGTGGGTCCGCTTGAGGTCGGGGGCCGCGGCGGAGGCGACCTCCATGCCCGCGCGGGTCGAGCCGGTGATCGACACGAGCTGCGGGGTCGGGTGCGACACGAGCGTACGACCGGTGTCCCGGTCGCCGCAGACCACGTTGAACACCCCCGGCGGGAAGAACTCCGACGCGATCTCGGCCAGCAGCAGCGTCGACACCGGCGTGGTGTCCGACGGCTTGAGCACCACCGTGTTGCCGGCGGCCAGGGCCGGGGCGATCTTCCAGACGGCCATCATCAGCGGGTAGTTCCACGGGGTGACCTGCGCGCAGACGCCGATCGGCTCGCGCCGCACGTACGACGTGTGCCCCGCCATGTACTCGCCGGCCGAGCGACCCTCCAGCATCCGGGCCGCCCCCGCGAAGAAGCGGAACTGGTCGACCGCCGGCGGCAACTCCTCCTCGGCGGTGAGCTGACGCGGCTTGCCGGTGTTGCGTACCTCGGCGTCGACCAGCTCGCCGGCGCGGGCCTCGACCGCGTCGGCGAGCCGGAGCAACGCCTTCTGCCGCTCGGCCGGGGTCGTGTCCCGCCAGGTCTCGAAGGCGTCGGCGGCGGCCCGCATCGCCGCGTGCACGTCCCCGGGCCCGGACACCGGGGCCTGTGCGAAGACCTCTCCGGTGCACGGGTCGACCAGGTCGGCGTAGCCGCCGTCGGTCGGCTCGACGTAGTCGCCGTTGACGAAGTTGCGCAGCTGCTGCTGGTCACTCATGACGGGCTCACTCCGAGAGGGGGTGGTCTGCGGCGGTTATCGCAATCTGACTGCCATCTTGGCCACTGAATTCGCGGCAGACAAGGGTTGACGCCACTGTTTCCGTGGAAGGGTTGGTCGTCTACGCTGCTCCACGTGGAGTCCGCAGCCTTCTATGTCGCCTCCCGCCCCGCCCACGGCGAGGGCGAGCTGACCGTCCACCACCCTTACGACGGGCGCGCCGTCGGTCGTACCACCCTCGCCACCGCCGCCCAGGTCGAAGCGGCCGTCGCGGCAGCCGCCGGGGTGGCCGCGACGGCCGCGGCCCTGCCCGCGCACGCCCGCGCGGCGGCCTTGGACCACGTGTCCCGGCGGCTCGCCGAGCGGGCCGACGAGACCGCGCGCCTCATCACCGCCGAGAACGGCAAGCCGCTCAAGTGGGCGCGGGCCGAGGTGGGCCGAGCCGTCTCCACCTTCCGCTGGGCGGCCGAGGAAGCGCGGCGGTTCTCCGGCGAGCTGCAACGCCTCGACACCGACCCCGCCGCCACCGGGCGCATCGCCCTGGTCCGGCGGGCGCCGAAGGGGCCGGTGCTCGGCATCGCGCCGTTCAACTTCCCGCTCAACCTCGTCGCGCACAAGGTCGCCCCGGCGATCGCGGTCGGCGCCCCGATCGTCGTCAAGCCCGCACCGGCCACCCCGCTGTCCGCGCTGCTGCTGGGCGAGCTGCTCGCCGAGACCGACCTGCCGGAGGGGATGTTCTCGGTGCTGCCGCTGCCCAACGAGCGCGCCGCCGAGCTGGTCGCCGACCCCCGGCTGCCGGTGGTGTCCTTCACCGGCTCCGGGCCGGTCGGCGCGGCGATCCGCCGGTCCGTGCCCGACAAGCACGTCACCCTGGAGCTGGGCGGCAACGCCGCCGCCGTGATCTGCGAGGACTGGAACACCGACGAGGACCTGACCTTCGCCGCGCACCGCGTAGCGACGTTCTCCAACTACCAGGCCGGGCAGTCGTGCATCGCCGTGCAGCGGGTCTACGTGCACGAATGGCTCTACGACGCGTTCCTGCCCCGGCTGGTCGCGGCCGTGCAGGAACTGCGCACGGGCGACCCGTCCGACGAGCTGACCGACGTCGGCCCGCTGGTGTCCGAGGAGGCCGCCCGCCGCGTCGAGGCGTGGGTGGACGAGGCGGTCACAGCCGGCGCCACCATCGAGGTGGGCGGCCGGCGCGAGGGCGCCACCTACCCGCCGACCGTGCTCACCGGGGTGCCGGCGGACGCCAAGGTCTGCGCCGAGGAGGTCTTCGGGCCGGTGCTGGTGGTCGCCCCCGTCGAGCACGACCAGGCCGCGTTCGCCGCCGTCAACGACTCGGCGTACGGATTGCAGGCCGGCGTCTTCACCCATCGCCTGGATGTCGCCTTCGCCGCGCACCGGGCCCTGGAGGTCGGCGGGGTCATCGTCGGCGACGTACCGTCGTACCGGGCCGACCAGATGCCGTACGGCGGGGTCAAGGGCAGCGGCGTCGGGCGCGAGGGACTGCGCAGCGCGATGGACGACTACACCGACCCGCGTGTCATGGTGCTGACCGGGGTGACGTTGTAGCTCACCAGGTGCCGTCGTCGCGGACGCGGGCCGGGGCGCGGCCGAGCAGCAGGGTGGTCAGCGCGGCGTCGATGTCCGCGCCGAGGAACCACTCGCCGACCTGGTCCAACGCGAACACCCGACCCCGCTCGTCGACAGCGAGGATGCTGTCCTGCCGCTCGGTGCCGATGGGAAAGAGCCGCGCGCCGAGGACGGCGGCGAAGTCGGCCAGGGTGTCGGCGGTGTGGGCGACCTGACGTGGGCGGATGTCGAACCGGGAAATCCACACCTGCTCGCCAGGACCGCGCCGAGCGCCCACCAGGCTGGGGAAGGCGGTGAGCGTCGCGAGGGCGGCCGGGAAGCTGGCGTGGGTGGACGTCCTGCCCCGGACAGCGCTCACGTCCCTGATGGCGGACATGGCGACGACCTCGTCCCCGAAATGAGGCCGCCAACCAGCCGCGACGAGTGCCTGCGCGACCTCGGGCGGGAATCGGCCGGGGTCGGGATCCGGCTGCGGATCCGGCTGCCACGGCATCGTGAAGGCCCGGTCGGACCAGGGCAGAAGGTTGAACTCCACGAGCAGATCCACGCAGGAATCGCAGGGGCGGTCCGCAGGGCCCCCGTTGGGATCCCCCGGCTCGCGCACCCGGAAAACCTCGAATCGCGCGCTCTGCAGGAGATCCTTCGCGTCGGCCATGCTCAGTGGGGCGATGCCCTCGGTGGCGCGGCGGTGGTCGTAGTCGTGCAGGGCGTCCGAGACGACGATCAGCTCGGCGTGCCGGTCGCCGCCGCGCGCCAGGTGGCCGGCGGGCAGCTCGTCCAGGTAGGCGCGGACCAGCGGGTGGTGGTGCAGCTCGACGTCGCCCTTGGCCCCCTGCGCGCGGAATAGCCGGCCCTCGACGGTCAGGTGCGCCGCCGTGCCGGGGGTCGGTAGCCGGCGGATCTCGCGGAGCAGTTGGCTCGCCGGATCGACCGTGCGCGGCGCGCCGGGACCCTCCGCCCGGCTCGTGCGGTACATCTGCTCGACGATCTCCACCGGCACGCGCGGCCAGGTGGTCACCTCGCCGGTCTGCTTGTCCACCACGGTGGTCGGCAGCTCGCCCGGCACCGTCCTCGCGTCGAGGGACACAGTGGACGTGATCACGTAACCGAGGTCGAACTCGTCGACCATCGGGCGGCACTCGTGTCCCAGGCGCTGCGACTCGCGGCGGGCCCACACGGCGGCGAGTTGCTCGGCCTGCTGGCGATCGATCACGGGCTCGAAACTACCGGACCCCACGGAATCGTGGCGGCCGGTATGGTTCGCCCTACCGACGGTGACCGGGGAGGGTGGCGTTGGGCGAGAGCGTGGACCGGGACGCCAATCGCGCGCTGCGGGCGCGGTTCGACGAGGTGTACGGGGACTATCGGCGACTTCGGTCCGGTTTGGACGAGCTGCGGGTCCGGCTCGCCGAGCTGCGGGTGACGGAGCGCTCCGACGACGGCCAGGTGACCGCGACCGTCGGGGCCCGGGGCGAGCTGATCTCGGTGGAGCTGCACCCCTCCGTCTACCACGACCGGGACGCGAAGGCGTTGAGCCGGAAGATCACCACCACGATCCGCCGGGCCGGTACGACCGCCGCCTCCGCCACCCAGGAACTCGTGGCCGGCTACCTGCCCGCCGGCTCCGGAGCGGTCGACTTCCTGCGTACGGGTGACTTCGGGTCGTTGCTGGGCCGGGCGGACTCGGCGCTGCGCCGGGGCGAATGATGGACGGGCAGCTCTGGCTCGACCCGCAGCGTGCCCGGCGCGGCGGCAGGGACCTCTCGCTCGCCGGCGAGGCCGTCGGCGCACGGCGCCGCGAGGTGGGCGGGGCCATAGCGGCGGCGAGCGCATCCCGGCCGTGGGGCAAGGACGACATCGGCGCGGCCTTCGAGCAGAAGTACCGGGGCTTCGAGGAGCTGGTGCTGCGCGTGTGGGAGGGCGTGGGGCGGCACCTGGAGGGCCTCGGCGCCGACGTGGTCCGGTCCGTCGACGCCAACCTCCGCACGGACGCGTCGAGCGCCGGCCGGATCGACCGCGCCGGCGACCGGCACCAGCAGCGCTGATCCGCGGAGGAGACCCGGATGAGTCTGTTGCCGAGCCCCATCCCGCACCCGCTCGACTACTCGCCCTGGGACCTGCCGGGCTGGGTCTACGAGGCCCTCGACTGGGTGATCGGCGTCGAGTGGCCGGAGGGGAACGAGCGGGCGGTCTGGGAGCTGGCCGACCAGTGGTACGCGGTGGCCGCGGCGCTGGCCGGGCCGCACGCCGACGCCGTCACGGCCGCCGCTGAGGTGCGCGGCGGGTACGGCGGCGTCGGGGCGGTCGCCGCCGCCTTCGACACCGCCTGGCGCCGGGTCGCCGAGGGCGACGAGGCGCCGCTACCCGTGCTGCTCGCCGTCAGCACCGAGCTGGGCCGGCTGGTGGAGGAGTGCGGCTGCGACATCGAGGGCGCCAAGCTCGAG
This sequence comes from Micromonospora sp. NPDC052213, assembly GCF_040679695.1. Taxonomy (NCBI): domain Bacteria; kingdom Bacillati; phylum Actinomycetota; class Actinomycetes; order Micromonosporales; family Micromonosporaceae; genus Micromonospora; species Micromonospora sp. NPDC052213. Next base: position 36,959 of record NZ_JBFAVI010000009.1, on the reverse strand, counting down.
GTCTGGATCGAGCTGGGCATCCTGGTGATCGAGCTGCTGTCGCTGGCGGTCGCCACCGTGCTCACCGCCGGCGCGGCCTCGCCCGCCGCCGGGGCGGCGATCACCGCCACCCGGTTGATCGTGCAGCAGATCTTCAAGCGGCTGATGGCGCAACTGGCCCGCAAGTCGCTCAAGCAGGGGCTCAAGGAGGCGGGCGAGCGGGCGGCGAAGGAGGTCACCAAGGGCGGCGTGCGGGGCCTCGCTCGGCGTGCGGCGCTGGGCGGCGCGTCCGAGGCGGCCGAGGAGAGCGGCATCAACCTCGCCACCCAGGCGTACCAGAACTCGACCGGCCGACGGCACGGGCTGGACATGACGGAGTTGGGCACGACGGCGGTCGGCGGCCTGGCCGGCGGAGCGGTGGCGCCGCTGGCCGGCCTCGGCCGCCACGCCACCGGGCGGGGCGCCCGCATCGGGGAGCACCTGGGCCGCGAGATGACCGGCGAAGTGATGGCCGAGCAGGCCGCGAGCCTCGCCACCGGCCAGGGACTGACCTCCGTGGAGGACGCGGCCCGGGCGGCCGTGTCCGGAGCCCGTGGCTCCGCCACCGCCCAGGCCGACGCCGCGCTGCAGGCCCGACTCGACGGCCAGATGAGCATCCTGGCCGGAATGTCGCTGCCATCGGCAGCAGCCGGCGGGCTTTCGGCCCCGCCCGGTGCGCAGCCAGTGGCTGAGTTCTCCGCTGCCGTGCCTGACACGGCGGGGGTGGAGTCGTCGGCGCACGGCTCAGGGGCGGCGACCAGCGCGACAGGTGAGAGCCAACGAGGTGCGACCGTTGCCGAGGTGGTGCCGGCACCTCGGTCATCGCCCGAGAGTCACACAGCACCAGCCGAGCCCGCGACCACGGTCGCCGCCCGTGCCGGCGACATGACGGAGCCTGTGACCACCGCCGGAACCGACCAGGCTGGCGGAACCCTCGCCGGTAGGTCGTCCGCGTCGGAGTCCGCACTCAGTCCGACGCTCTCGTCGGTCACGACCGCGGCGCCGACTCTGGTCAGCGGGGGCGGCGCGACCGGCGTGGAGGTTCCGTCGGCCGGTTCCGGGAACCTCCCCACCGGCGGTGGGCCGTCGAACGCACCGGTTACCTCGGCAAGCGGGCTCAGCGCAGGTGCGGGCACGGCGGCGGTCCCACCCGGTCCCGCCTCGCCGCCTGAGCCGAGAGCACCCGGTGCGCCCGTCCCTGGTGCGGGCCACGTTCCGCCGCTCGGCAACCCCGAGGTCGCCGCCCCACGAGGAACCGCCGGAGGGGTGTCCACACATCCGCAACCGGCACCGCCTACCCGGCTACCCCTGCCCGACGCGTCGGCGCCCACGCAGAATCCGCATGTCCACGCCGAGACGCCCGCAGCGGCCCGCCGGGATGACGCGGCATTTCCCCCTGTCAGGACGCCAGAGTGGTACGCGGCCAAGTGGGCCCTCGACCAGGAGGCGTTCGAGAGACGCCGCTATCGCGGCTACTACGAGTCGCAGCGGGCGTGGTTCGAGGACAACCGCCGCTTCGACGAGGCTGCGAGACTCAGGGCTCGCGCCGAGGAGCACGACCAGAGGGCGCGCGACTTCGTCGCTCACGCGCGTCATCTGCGCCAGACGGGTCAGGCGCGTCAGGCTGACGCGTGGCAGTGGGCGGCTGATGACGAGACGCGTGCATACGGGCAGTGCCTCGACTACGCGGATGCTGTACTGGCCGGCAGTCTCGTACCGTCGGTCGTTGGCGTCGTCGACCCTGCGGACTTCCGGCGGATCAACGACGATGTCGGCGACCTGGCACTCGGTGCCGTGGAGACCGCGGACCGCTCGGCGCTGACGAGGGACGACTACCCGCCGCCGATCGACCGGTCGCGGAACTACGGCCAGCCCGGCGGTCTGCGTCCGCCGCTGGCGCTGCACCAGACCGACATCGAGCGGCAGGTGCCCCGCGAGCCCGACGGGAGCGTCAAGCGGACCGCCGATCCGCGACGCGGCGGCTGGTTCGGCTTGGTGAACGACGGCGGGCCGCGAGCCGACCCGACCCGCGCCATCAACTGCATCGACTGCACGCTCTCGCTGTTCGACACCTGGATGCACGGCCGGCCCCGGGTGGCCGCGCCCCGCACCTTCGACGCCTACCTGGCCGGTGACGTCACGCGCCCCATCAACGGTGAGTGGGGCGGCATGGGGCGGATCGAGGACGTCACCGGGGGGCGTTTTCAGCGCCTCTGCCAGCCGACGGAGGACGTTCAGGGTGCCGAGCGGCGCCGGGCCGTCGACACCGGCTACGACAACCTCCATTACCAGCTCCGCCTCGGCGGCCACGGCAGCTTCGCCTTCGTCGTCAACAGCTGGGAGCAGGGCGGTTCCCACATCTGGGTCGCCCTCAACCAGCACGGCACGGTGCTCTACCTCGACCCCCAGACCGGAGCCGTGTCAGACGCGCCGCTGTACCGGCACCGGGGCAGCCCGCACCCGTACAACGCTGTCGACACCGAGGTTCTGGTGCTGGGCCCGGACGCCCGACCGATGCCGCTCGGCGGGCTGCGGCGCGGCCGGTTCAGCGAGCGTCCGGACCTGCCGGACCACCCGCCCGTCGAGACCGACCAGGGGTACGGCGAGCCGTACCTGAACCGCATGTACCTGCTCGACGGCCCCGGTTCAGTAGGCTCTACTCCCTCGGCCAATGACAATCGGCCTGATGACGGCTGGCCAAAGGAGGAGTTACCTTTCGCCGGCCGGCTGTCCCCTGAGGAGCATGTTGTCCTGGCCGCCTTGCATTCTCAGGCGGCCGCCGCCGCAGACGAGGTTGAGGCCGCGCTTACGCAGGTGGGGAGGCGGGTGACAGAGATTTTGCGGCTGGATCATCCCATTACCCTGCGGGATCGGGAGTTTCGGGTGAAGGGCCTGGATTCCCTTGTCCGCAAATACCTTGACGAGGCGCAAGCGATGGGGATTTCGGTCGAGGAGTTTGGTGAGGACGTAAACGATGTCCTTAGGTTCTCGTTCTCCATGCCGCCCAGAGGGCGGTATCGGGAAGCTGTGCAGGAAATCCTTACTGAACTGAACGAGGTGGGGTTTGTTGTTCGCGGTGAGAACTGCAAGAATTTCTGGCGTGCGGGTAATCGCTTCTATGGGTTCAACTGCACGATCATCTCGCCGAACGGTCAAACGTTTGAGTTGCAGTTGCATAGCGATTTGTCCAGAAGTTCCTGGCTGCTGACGCATCGGGCATACGAGGTGCTGCGACGGGTTTCGGAGCCCCCGGAGCGACGCATCCATGCATTTATGGAAATGATTTCCGTGAATCGGAAATCCGGTATGCCGGACCAGATTCCGCCCGGCCTTCAAGACGATTTCCCGACGAAGGACGCCACTTTCGCAAAGTGGATACTTGCCAACGGTCGCGTGTGGGGCGACTATTTAAACTGGCTGCATCAGCAGGGACGCACCTTTCCTCAGATCGTTGAAGAGTTTGGTCTGGCGGTGGAAGATTTCCCGATTGCCCAAGAAGTCCTGACAATGCTGGAGAAGAGTGATGTTGACCTACTACGTAATCTACCGAGACGAGGCGAAGGCTAGGCCGGCTGGAATCTTCGTGATGGATACGGCCACGGAGTCCGCCATCCTTTGGAACCACCGTCAAGGCACATGGACCTATGACCCCGGTCTTGTCTTACGGTTCTTAGACGACTATCGCAACCTGGATAGATATGAGAATGTCGACAGATCGACCGTTGAGGGGCTCGTGGGGGCGATTACAGGGGGTCACGAGCTGCCTGAGGAAACTTTGCTCATGTCCATGCTGCAAGAAGGGCTCCGGCGGGGCCAGTGATCCCGCACTCCACTGTTCGGGTGGCTCGACGTCAGATGCATGGCGGTGTTTCTGGGTGGCGATGTGCGCTCAAGCCTAAGGAGCGCACTGTGGGGCGGATTGTTGCGCTCCGCAGGAATTGGGAATCATTGGCTACGGTTAAGTGATGAGGGAAGCGAGGTGCCGCCGTAATGGAGGCTCTGGTTGGTGTTGAACTTCCCGTCTTCTATAGCTACTACGAATCGCCCGTAAAATTCGTCCGAACGGCCGACGGTCGTGTTGCTGCATGGCGATTATCGAAAGACACTGGGGGCTGGCTCTCGGCGGATCATCTCATGGAAACGATTCTTCTCGTTGGAGGGGATGAAATCGAAGAGTTGACCCGTGAGGAGTTCATTCAACTTGCCGAGCATGACCGTGGGTACTGCCTCCGCGGCGAAGGCGCGGTTTTCGCTCTCTACGAGACGATCCGCGCAATTCAACACGCGCTGGCTAGTGAAAGGCGGCATCCGAGTCCGGCGGAGAGCGCGCTTATTGCCGGAATTCAACGCCGCACCTTCGTCATGTTCGAGGAGGAACTTCAGCGAGCGGGTGATCCTGCTGCCGATCCTTTGCTGGCTCAATAGCGTTCGAGCGCTTAGCTGCAAGACTCTGAGGGCTCGGGCGCAAGGAAACCTGTTGCGACCCCTGGTGTCGGTCAGGGTCGCTCGTATGGTTGAAGCCGCCGCTGCCCGCCCCACGCAGAACTTTGCCTGGTCGAACATGTTCGTCCACCCGGACGACGACCCCCGCTCCGACGGCAACCACTATGACGAGCGGACGATCCTCGTCGAGTACCTGCGCGACCAGCGGCTCACCCTGGAACTCAAGTGCGCCGAACTGGACGCCGAGGCGCTGGCCCGGCGGGGCCGTACCGCCATCGACGTTGTCGCTGCTCGGCCTGGTCCGCCACCTGGCCGAGGTGGAGCGGGGCTGGTTCCGGCGGACGATGGCCGGTCAGGACGCGCCGAAGCTCTACTGCTCGAAGGCCGACCCGGACGGCGACTTCGACGGCGCGGTCGGCGACCCGGAGGTGGTGGCCGAGGTGTGGCGCACCTGGCGGGCGGAGGTGGAGTTCGCCGAGCGCTTCGGGCCGTGCTGACCACGATCGCGGGGACGATCGCGCCGAGTCCGACGACCTGGGGGCACGGGCCGGCACGGCGACGGGGAGGTCTCGCTGCGGGAGCTGCTGGTGCACATGATCGAGGAGTACGCCCGGCACAACGGCCACGCCGACCTGCTCCGCGAGCTGATCGACGGCCGCGTCGGGCAGTAGGAGCGTCGCTGTTCACCGTGGACGGGGTGGTTTGTGAGGCCGGAATAGCATGGCGAAATGGCTGAATCAGACACCGACCAGCGGTCCGCTGGCCAGCAGAGTGCCGGCAGGCAGGCCACCGGCCGGTCGTCGTGACGACGGACGGACCGGGGGTCGCGCAGGTCGGCGTGTCCGAGGTGTCCGGCGTGCCCATTGCTGTGCCGGGCAGCGTGGCGGAGGCGCTGGCCGTGCAGGAGCGGTTGCGGCCGCTGGTCGACCTGGTCGGGCCGGGGCCGGACGAGCCGGCGACGGTGGCCGGCCTGGACGTCGCGTACGCCGAGAGTGGCGACCGCCTCGCGGCGGCCGTGACGGTGTTGGACGCCCGGACGCTCGCGGTGGTCGACTCGGCGGTCAGCGTGGGCCGGCCCGCCTTCGACTACGTCCCGGGGCTGTTCGCGTTCCGTGAGCTGCCCGCGTTGCTCGACGCGCTCGACCGGCTGACCGTGCGGCCGGAGGTGCTGGTCTGCGACGGGCACGGGCTGGCCCACCCGCGCCGGTTCGGGCTGGCCTGCCACCTGGGCGTGGTGACCGGCCTGCCGGCGATCGGGGTGGGCAAGACGCCGCTGCTCGGCGAGTGGGCCCCGCCGGCCGACGAGCGCGGCGCGTGGACGCCGCTGCGCGACGGGGCCGAGGTCGTGGGCCGGGTGCTGCGTACCCGGGACGGCGTGAAGCCGGTCTTCGTCAGCGTCGGCCACCGGATGGGCCTCGACAACGCGACGGCGCGGGTGCTCGCGTTGACGCCGCGCTACCGGCTGCCCGAGACCACCCGCACCGCCGACCGGCTCTGCCGCGACGCGCTGGCGGCCACCGAAGGGGGCTGACGCCCGCGGCCGTCCACCCGGGACGCTCGCAGGCACCCGTAAGCACCCCGCCCGAGACGTCCACAGGCACCCCGTCCGGGGACGTCCGCAGGCACCCCGCCCCGAGACCCGCAGACGCCCTGCCAGCCAGGAAACGCGCGGAGGGCGCCACCGGGAGCGTCGATGCCGAGGTGCCGGCCCGCCCCGCTGGCGGAGGCCAGGTGCGGGGATCGGATGTCAGGTGCAGCGCGACCACCGGGGTAATGCGGCGCACATCCGGAGCGCTCTATGACCGGGCCCCACCCGGCGGCGGTAGTAGCCTACCGGCGGACCCCCGTCGGGGGAGGAACGGCGAGGTGATCATGGCGGTACGTCGGCACGCGGCGCGGCTCGCGACGGTCTGCGCGTTGCTGGGTGGCCTGGTGGCGCTCGGCGCGACGCCGGCGCTCGCCGACGGCGACTCGGTCCGGGTGCGGTCGGCCGGCAGCTTCACGGCCGGCGGTTCCGCCGAGGGCGTCTCGATCGAGGTGCGCAAGCGCAGCGACGGCTGCGTGCTGCTGCGTACCACTCTGGGGCTGCGCCTGGGCGGCCTGCGCGCCGACCAGGTCAGGGCGCAGGTCAACGTGGGCGGCCACTGGTTCCCGGTGTCGCTCTCCGGGGGCGGGGGCAGCGTGGCCACTCCGGCCACCTCGCCGGCGAACCCGCGGCTGTGCAAGGGCAAGGGCATCACGGTGCGCTACCGGGTGGCGTTCGTCCAGGGTGCGCCGGGCGGCCGGCTGACGGTCACCGGCGCGGCCAGCAACGCACTCGGGCAGCTGCTGGGCCGGGGCGCCGAGGCGTCCCGGGTGGTCGGCGGCCGGGCCTCCGCGTCGCCGTCGCCGACGCCCTCGAAGAAGCCGTCGCCGACCCCGAGCGCGATCGCCTCACAGGAGGGGACCGCCGGGGAGTCGCCGGCCCTGGCGGCCGTCGCCGGGCAGGGCGCCGGCGCCACCGTCAACGCCGCCGAGGAGGAGTCCGGCGGCGGGTCGGTGGTCATGTTCTTCGGTATCGCCATGGTGGCCGTCGGGGTCCTGCTCATTCTCCTGATCTTCCGCCGCTCCCGGGCGGACAAGGAACCCGCCGACGACCTGCCGCCCGTCCCGCTGCCCCGCAGCAACCCCGGCGGCACCACCTACCGCTCCGCGCAGGGCCCGGCCGCCGCCCCCGTCCCGCCCGGCCAGGTGTACGGCCAGCAGCCGCCCGTCCCCGGCGTGTACGGGGGCACCGCAGCCCCGCGTCCGGCCGGCGGCGTGTACGGCAGCCGCCCGGCCCCGGAGGCCACCCAGGTGGTGCCCGGCGGGTCCACCCCGCCGCCGGTGCCCGCCCCGCCCGGGAACCCGACGTCGACGCCGCCCACCCCGGGGCAGTACGGCCGGCCGACATCGGCTCCGCCCGCCACCGGGCGACCCGGTGACCCGCCCCCGGAGGCCGACGGCGGCGACCACACCAGGTTCATGCCCCGGCTCCCTGGCTGAGCCGGGGCACCCCGCGCCCCTCCGATACGCTCAGGCCGTTGACGACCTGCGGCGCGAGGAGCGATACCGGTGTCTGATCTGTCCCAGATCGTGAAGGCCTACGACGTCCGTGGGACGGTGCCGGACCAGTGGGACGAGCGGGCCGCCGAGGCCCTCGGCGTGGCCTTCGCGCAGGTGCTGGACGCCTACGGCGAGGGCGGCGACGCGGTGCTCATCGCGCACGACATGCGTGCCACCGGTCCCGGTCTGGCCGCCGCCTTCGCCGCCGGGGTGCGTGCCGAGGGGCGCTCGGTGATCGAGCTGGGGCTCGGCTCGACGGACATGCTCTACTACGCCTCCGGCGCGTTGGGGCTGCCCGGCGCGATGTTCACCGCCAGCCACAACCCGGCGCAGTACAACGGCATCAAGATGTGCCGCTCCGGCGCCCGGCCGATCGGGCAGGACAGCGGGCTGGCCGAGATCCGCCAGCGGGCGCAGGCCCTGCTGGACAAGGACGAGGCCCACCCGGCCGGCGAGCCGACCGCGCCGGCCGAGCGCCGCGACCTGCTGGCCGGTTACGCGGCGTACCTGCGCGAGCTGGTGGACCTCTCCACCATCCGCCCGCTGAAGGTCGTCGTCGACGCCGGCAACGGCATGGGCGGCTACACCGTCCCGGCCGTGCTCGGCGACGCCGTCCTGCCGGCGCTGCCGCTGGAGATCGTGCCGCTCTACTTCGAGTTGGACGGCACGTTCCCCAACCACGAGGCCAATCCGCTGGACCCGGCCAACCTCGTCGACCTCCAGCGCGCGGTGCTCGAGCACGGCGCCGAGATCGGCCTGGCGTTCGACGGCGACGCCGACCGCTGCTTCGTGGTCGACGAGCGCGGCGAGCCGGTCTCCCCGTCGGCGATCACCGCCCTGGTGGCGGCCCGAGAGCTGGCCAAGCACCCCGGCTCGACGGTGATCCACAATCTGATCACCTCCAGCGCCGTGCCGGAGATCATCCGCGAGCACGGCGGCGAGCCGGTCGTCGCCCGGGTCGGGCACTCCTTCATCAAGGCGGAGATGGCCCGCACCAACGCGATCTTCGGCGGTGAGCACTCCGCCCACTACTACTTCCGGGACTTCTGGTTCGCCGACACCGGCATGCTCGCCGCGTTGCACACCCTGGCCGCCCTGGGCGAGCAGTCGCTGCCGATGTCCGTGCTGGCCGGCGAGTACGAGCGGTACGTCGCCTCCGGCGAGATCAACTCGACCGTGGCCGACCAGGCCGCCAAGGTGGCCGAGGTGCGGGCCGCGTACCCGCAGGCCGAGGCCGACGAGCTGGACGGCCTCACGCTGCGCTTCCCGGACGGCGCGTGGTTCAACCTCCGCGCCTCCAACACGGAGCCGTTGCTGCGGCTCAACGTCGAGGCCCCGACCCGGGAGCGGATGACCTCGCTCCGTGACGAGGTGCTCGACCGGGTTCGCCGATAAGATCGCCTGCGCCGGTCGGCACCGTCGATCGGTGAAACCGCATACGTGGAAGGAGCCGCGCCGTGGCCCTGGACCCGCAGTTGCTGGAAATCCTCGCCTGTCCGGACACGCATCACGCCCCGCTCGACTACGACGCGGAGGCGCAGACGCTGACCTGCACCGAGTGCGGTCGGATCTTCGAGGTCCGCGACGACGTGCCCGTGCTGCTGCTGGACGAGGCGCGCGGCGGCCCCGCGGAGCGGTCGTGATCGAGGGTACGGCCGGGGTCAGCGGCCGCCGCGATCCCGACGAGGCCCTGCTCGACGACCAGGACGCGCTCGCCGAGCACGACCCGGGCGGCATGCTGCGGCACACCGCCTCCGCCGGGGCGCAGGTCCGCGAGTCGGCCGCCCTGGCCGCCGAGGCGAACCTCCAGGTGCTCGCCGACGAGGGCCGACCCCGCGCGGTCGTCATCGCCGGCATCGGCACCGCCGGCCGTACGGGTGACGTGCTGGCCACCGTCGCCGGGCCGCGCTGCCCGGTGCCGGTCATCCCGCACCGCAGCGCCGGCGTGCCCGGCTGGGTGGGGGCTGCCGACGTGGTCATCGCCGTGAGCGCCTCCGGCCGCAGCCCCGAGGCGCTGGGCGCCGCCGAGGCCGCGCACCGGCGGGGCGCCCGGCTGGTCGCCGTCGGCGCGCCCGACTCGCAGTTGCAGTCGGTGGCCGAGCGGGCCCGGGCGCCGTTCATCCCGGTGCCCCGGCGCGCCCCGGCCCGGGCCAGCCTCTGGGCGCTCACCGTGCCGGTCCTGCTCGCCGCCCGTACGCTCGGCCTGGTGAAGGTCAACGAGGCGGACCTGGCGGAGACCGCGGCCCGGCTCGACGCGGACGCCGACCGGTGCCGCCCGACGGCCGAGTCCTTCGTCAACCCGGCGAAGTCGCTCGCCCTGGGCCTGGCCGGCTCGGTGCCGATCGTCTGGGGCTCGTCGCCGCTCGCCACCGTGGCGGCCCGCCGGTTCGGCGACACCCTGTCCGCCAACGCCCGCTACCCGGTGGTCAGCGGGGCGCTAGGCGAGGCCGGGCGGGGGCGGGTCGGCCTGCTCGACGGCGTCTTCGGCGGCCTGGCGGAGGGGGAGCGGGACATCTTCGCCGACCCCGACGACGAGGCGTCGGCCGGCACCCGGCTGCGGCTGGTGCTGCTGCGCGACGGCGGGCTGAACCCCGAGGACGACGCCGACGAGCCGCTCGACGTCGAGGAGCGCCGCGCGGACGCGGTGCAGACCCTCGCCGAGCGGCGGGGTGTTCGCTGCGACGTGGTGACGGCCGAGGGCGGCTCCGCGCTGGAGCGGCTCGCCTCGCTGGTCGCCGTGCCGGACTTCGCCTCGGTCTACCTCGCCCTGGCACACGGACTGGATCCGATGGCCGTTCCGGCCATCACCGAGATGAAGGAGCTGGCGAACCAGTGAGCGATAGCAGGGAGCGGGTCGAGCGGCGCGGCGCGCCGGTGCCCGGCGGCGCCGCGCGACGGAACGGGGCGGCGGCGTGAGCGCCAACGGCGGGACGAAGGCGATCGTCGCCGCGCTGCTGGCCAACGTCGGCATCGCCGTCACCAAGTTCGTCGCGTTCCTGCTGACCGGGTCGTCGTCGATGCTGGCCGAGTCGATCCACTCGGTCGCCGACTCCGGCAACCAGGGACTGCTGCTGCTCGGCGGCCGGCGGGCCAAGCGGGCCGCCACCCCGCAGCACCCCTTCGGCTACGGCCGTGAGCGCTACATCTACGCGTTCATCGTGTCCATCGTGCTGTTCAGCGTCGGTGGCCTGTTCGCCCTGTACGAGGCGTACCACAAGTGGTCCGACCCGCACCCGATCGACAAGTGGCAGTGGGTGCCGGTCACCGTGCTGGTGGCCGCGATCATCATGGAGTCGTTCTCCTTCCGTACCGCCATCAAGGAGTCCAACCTCGTCCGGGGCAACCAGTCCTGGGTGAGGTTCGTCCGCCGGGCCAAGGCTCCCGAGCTGCCGGTGGTGCTGCTGGAGGACCTCGGCGCCCTGGTCGGTCTGGTCCTCGCGCTCCTCGGCGTCGGCATGACTCTGGTCACCGGCAACGGCGAGTGGGACGCCGCAGGTACGGCGGCGATCGGCGTGCTGCTGGTGGCCATCGCCATCATCCTGGCCGTCGAGACCAAGAGCCTGCTGCTCGGTGAGGGCGCCGAGGCGCACGACGTCGCCGCCATCGAGAAGGCGGTCACGGACGGCCCGGAGGTGGAGCGGATCATCCACATGAAGACGCTCTACCTGGGCCCCGAGGAGCTGATGGTCGCCGCGAAGATCGGCGTGCCGGCCTGCGACAACGCCGAGGAGCTGGCCCGCGGCATCAACGTCGTCGAGGCCCGGATCCGCGCCGCCGTGCCGGCCGCCCGGGTGATCTACCTGGAGCCGGACATCTACAGCGCTGCCGCCGAGCGGGCGGGCAGCGGGAGCGCGGCGCACACCGCCGTGCCGGGATCCGAGCCGGGTGAGGCTGCCGGGCGGCCCGGGAGCTGACCGGTGGAACTGCTGTACGGACCGATCAGGGACTACGCGTGGGGGTCCCGTTCGGCGATCGCCCAGTTGCAGGGCAGGCCGGTGCCGAGCGACGGCCCGGAGGCCGAGCTGTGGCTGGGCGCCCACCCGGGCGGCCCGGCCACGGTCGACCGCGACGGCGGCCGGGTCGACCTGACCGACCTGCTGCTCGCCGAGCCGGACCACTGGCTCGGCGAGCGGGTCGTCGGCCGGTTCGGCACCCGGCTGCCGTTCCTGCTCAAGGTGCTCGCCGCGGACGCCCCGCTGAGTCTGCAGGCGCACCCGGACGCCGAGCAGGCCCGTGCCGGGCACGCCGCCGACGCCGGCCGTCCCGACGGGCAGCGCAACTACGTCGACCCGTACCACAAGCCGGAGCTGCTGGTCGCGCTCTCGCCGATGGAGGCGCTCTGCGGGTTCCGTGACCCGGCCGCCTCGGCGGAGGCGCTCGCGGGGTTCGGCGTACCCGCGCTGGAGCCCGTGCTGGCGGCGTTGCGCACCGGCCCGTCGGGGCTGCGCGACGCCGTACGGCTGCTGCTGACCTGGCCCGCCGACGAGCGCGACGCGCTGGTGCGGGCCGCGGCGTCGGCGGCGGTCGGGGGGCCCGACGCGGAGCTGGCCCGGGAGCTGGCCGCCGCCTACCCGGGCGACCCGGGGGTGCTGGTGGCGATGCTGCTCAACCGGGTGCGGCTGGCGCCCGGGGAGGCGATCTGGATGCCGGCCGGCAACCTGCACGCCTACCTGCGGGGCACCGGCGTGGAGATCATGGCGGCCAGCGACAACGTGCTGCGCGGCGGTCTGACGCCGAAGCGGGTGGACGTCGACGAGCTGCTCCGGGTGCTGCGCTTCGAGGTGCTCCGGGACCCGGTGGTGCCGTCGCTGGAGGTCGACCCCGGGGTGGTCACCTGGCCGGTGCCGGTGGACGACTTCGCGCTGCACCGGGTGACGGTGGGCGCGGCGCTGCCGGCGGTGACGCTGTCGGTGCCCGGGCCGCGCGTGGTGCTCTGCTGCGCGGGGGAGCTCTCGGTCGACGACGGGACGGGCGCGGTGACGCTCGGACGGGGGCAGGCCGCGGTCGGCACGGCCGCCGCCGGGCCGCTGCGCGTGGCGGGCACGGGCGAGGCGTACGTGGCGAGCTGCGGCCTGGGCTGAGCCGGTCGCCCGCCCACCGGTCGCCAGGCGGGGCAAGTCCGACTTTCCCGGAACGACTTGACGCGGCGACTGCGCAGTGTGACTCTATGGGTACGCAGCGTTATCGCGACGACGGTCCGAGAACGCGCGCGAGGGATCCAAACCGGGGGGATGCACGGGGCGGGCGGCTGGTGGACGGAGAGTCCGTCCACGACCGACCGCCCCGTGCGCTGCCCGCTTCTGTCTTCCTGCTCTCTTCACCGGCCGGTCCCTTCCGCGGCGGCCCGCGCGCGTAAGGTGGAGGGTCGCGCAGCACATCGTCCGACAGGAGCTTCCATGACCAGCACCCTCCCGGCGTCCGCAAGCGGAACGCCGTCCGAGGCCCGGCCGAGCACCCTCGCCGAGGGCGACTACAAGGTGGCGGATCTGTCGCTCGCCGAGTTCGGGCGCAAGGAGATCCAGCTCGCCGAGCACGAGATGCCCGGCCTGATGGCGATCCGTCGTGAGTTCGCCGACGCCCAGCCGCTCGCTGGCGCCCGGATCACCGGGTCGCTGCACATGACCATCCAGACCGCTGTCCTGATCGAGACCCTGGTCGCGCTCGGCGCGCAGGTCCGCTGGGCGTCCTGCAACATCTTCTCCACCCAGGACCACGCCGCCGCCGCGATCGTGGTCGGCCCGACCGGCACCCCGGAGGCCCCGGCCGGCGTGCCGGTCTACGCCTGGAAGGGCGAGAGCCTGGAGGAGTACTGGTGGTGCACCGAGCAGGTGCTCGCCTGGCCCGACGGGCAGGGCCCGAACATGATCCTCGACGACGGCGGCGACGCCACCCTGCTGGTCCACAAGGGCGTCGAGTTCGAGAAGGCCGGGGCCGTCCCGCCGGTCGAGTCCGCCGACTCCGAGGAGTACGCGGTCATCCTCGGCGTGCTGCACCGCTCGCTCGCCGAGGACGGCCAGCGGTGGACCCGGATCGCCGCCGGCATCAAGGGCGTGACCGAGGAGACCACCACCGGCGTGCACCGGCTCTACGAGATGCACCGCGCCGGCACCCTGCTCTTCCCCGCCATCAACGTCAACGACTCGGTGACGAAGAGCAAGTTCGACAACAAGTACGGCTGCCGCCACTCGCTCATCGACGGCATCAACCGGGCCACCGACGTGCTGATCGGCGGCAAGATGGCGGTCGTGCTCGGCTACGGCGACGTCGGCAAGGGCTGCGCCGAGTCGCTGCGCGGCCAGGGTGCCCGGGTCGTGGTCACCGAGGTCGACCCGATCTGCGCCCTCCAGGCGGCGATGGACGGCTACCAGGTCGCCACCCTGGACGACGTGGTCGAGCAGGCGGACATCTTCATCACCGCCACCGGCTGCTTCGACGTCATCACCAACGAGCACATGGCCCGGATGAAGCACCAGGCCATCGTCGGCAACATCGGCCACTTCGACAACGAGATCGACATGGCCGGCCTGGCGAAGCGGTCCGACGTGGAGCGGGTCAACATCAAGCCGCAGGTCGACCTCTGGAAGTTCGCCGACGGGCACGCGATCATCGTGCTGTCGGAGGGCCGCCTGCTGAACCTGGGCAACGCCACCGGCCACCCGAGCTTCGTGATGTCGAACTCGTTCGCCAACCAGACGATCGCCCAGATCGAGCTGTTCACGAAGACCGAGGAATACCCGGTCGGCGTCTACGTGCTGCCGAAGCACCTGGACGAGAAGGTCGCCCGGCTGCACCTGGAGGCGCTGGGCGCCAAGCTGAGCACCCTGACCAAGGAGCAGGCCGCCTACCTCGGCGTCTCCGTCGAGGGCCCGTTCAAGCCGGAGCACTACCGGTACTGAGCCGACCCGCACCGACCGGGCCGGCCCGCGCCAGCGGGCCGGCCCGTCGGCGTCTCCGGCGACTGCGGGCGGCCGGCCCGTCGGCGTGCCGCGGCGGGCGTGGGTCAGTCGGGGCGGGAGCCCTCGGGGCCGGGGCCGGCCGGGGCGGGAGCGGGGTCAGTCCGGGCGGGAACGGCGGCGGGCGGGGCGGACCCAGGTCCACACGCACCAGGCGAGCCAGGCCAGCGAGACCACCGTGGCCAGGGCGCGCAGGCGCAACGCGCTGAGCAGCAGCACCACCGCCAGGACGGCCAGCCACGGCCCGAACGCCCTCACGACCGCCACCGCCGACGCGCGCTCCCGACCGCCACCGGCCGCACCGCCCTCACGACCGCCACCGGCCGAGGACCATGCGGCGGACCAGCGGCGGGGCGATCCACGACCAGACGCAGAAGAGCGCCCACGCCAGGCCGAACAGGCCCGCGAGCAGGTCCAGCCCGGCGAGGTTGAGCAGCACCACCACGCCGATCGCGAGCAGCCAGGTGCGGAGGACCCCCAGCCGGTAGAGCGGTCGCAGCGGCAGCAGCAGCGGGTGGGTGTACACCCGGCTCGCCCAGGCGGCCTCGGCGTAGTCGGCGTCGGTCGGATCGTGCGCCACCGCCTGGCCGAAGGCACGGTGCGCGGTGCCCACCCGGCCGCGCCGGGCCGCGGCGACGCCGTGCAGGGCGAGCGCCGCGGGGTTGGCCGGCCACGCCCCGAGGAACTCGCGGGAGATGCGCTCGGCGGCCCGGTCGTCGCCCCGGGCGTACGCGAGCTGGAATCGGGAGGCGAAGACGGCCGGCGCGTCCGGGACGATCGCGGCGGCGCGGGCGACCAGGCGTTCCGCCTTGTCGGTCTGGCCCACGGCCGAGCAGAGGTCGGCGTACTGGCAGAGCAGCCACGGGTTCTCCGGCTCGATGGCCAGCGCGTCGAGCAGGCCCCGCTCGGCGGGGGCGAACTCGCGGCGGTGGCGCAGCGCGAGACCCAGCCGGCCGAGCAACTCCGCGTCCGGGCCGGTCTCGGCCAGGCCCTGACGGGCGACGGCGACCACCTCGTCCCAACGGTCCAGCCCGGTCAGTGCCGCCGCCCGCAGCCGGAACGCGGCGGGGCTGGCGGCCAGCGCGGCGGGGAGCCGGTTCACCTCGTCCAGGGCCTGTTCCAGCCGGTTCAGCTCCAGGAGTTGGACCACCCGGGCGAGCTGGGTCTCCGGGGCGGTCACGCGGCGGCCACCAGCACGATCAGCGCGGCCTCGGCGAAGCCGAACAGGAGCACCGCCCCGACGCCGGGCAGCCACAGCGACGCCGGCTCGCCGCCGCGCAGCTCGTACGCCCGGAACCGGCGCTTCTGCGTGGCGGAGGCAGCGAGCCAGACCAGCGCGCCGGCCAGCGCCCCGATCAGCCGGACGGGCCGGTCGGCCCCGTCGTCGAAGGCCACGAGCGTGACCACCAGCCGGGCCACCAGCCCGGCCAGCCCGACGCCGAGCACCGCCAGGTGCGTCCGGCGGGGCAGGCCCAGCCGGTGCCCGTTGACCAGGGCCAGCACGGTGGCTGCCGTCGGGCCGCCGAACACGGCGGGGAAGAGCAGCGAGTGCGGTCGCCACGGCGGGCGACGCGCCTCGTACGCCGCCGGCGCGATGGTGGGGGTGAACAGGTCGTCGGCCACGGTGTTCCCGTCTCGGTAGGGGCGAGCGAGCCGGATCCTGCCACAGCCGGGCGACGGTCGGCGGTCCCGCGCCCGCCGTTCGGGTGTCCCGCGCCCGCCGGTCGGGTGCCCGCGCCCGCCGGTCAGGTGCCGGCGTCGGGCGTGGACATGACGCCCGCCGGCGCCGACGGGGCGGAGGTGGACGGCGGCGTCGACGCGGTCACCGCCGCGACCGCCGGCCGTACCGCCGCGACGGGCTGCGCCGGCACGGCGGCCGGCGCGCCGCCGGGCACCGCCGGACGGATCGTGCCGGGTGGCGCGGCGACCTCGGGCGGGGCGGCGGCCGGGACCGCGCGGGGCGGCGCGGGCGGGCCGGGCGTCAGCTCCGGCCAGAGCGTCGCGGCGACGGCGCGACCGCGGCCCAGCCGGTGCCAGGCCCGCCGGTGCCGCTCGCCGAGGACCGCGGCCAGGTAGACCGACTCCGGCATGCCCGGCGGCGGGGGCGGCGTGATCACCGCCGAGATCTCGGCCCACAGGCCGCGCCCCAGCCGCCCGCGGGCCGGCTCCGCCAGGTGGCGCACCCGGGCCAGGTACTGCCGGGCGGCCAGCGCCAGGCCGTCGTCCAGCCGGCTCAGGTCCAGCGTGTGCGCCCAGCCGACCAGCACGGGCACCGCCGTCGGGACCGGCCGCCAGGCGGTCGCCGCCCGGGTGTGCACGACGAGCGTGCCCGCCACGAGGTCGCCCAGCCGGCGCCCCCGCCGGTCGGTCAGCATCACGGTCACGCCGGCGACCCAGCTCAGCAGCGGCAGCACCAGGCCCGGCCACTCCACCGCCACGCCCACCAGCGCCCGGGTCAGCGACTGCCGCAGCCCCACCGGGGCGCCGTCGGCGCTGACCACCCGCAGCCCGACCGCCAGCTTGCCCAGCGTCCGGCCGTGGTTGAACCGCTCGCAGAGCACCGGGTAGCCGACCAGCACCAGGACCAGCCCCACCGTCGCGAGGGCACCGGTCAGCGCCTCGTCGACCAGCCCGGGCGGCAGGTTGCCGAGCACGACGCCGGCGGCGATCGACAGCACCAGCACGAGGACCAGTTGGGCCAGGATGTCGAGCATCAGCGCGAGCACCCGGGAGCCGATCCGGGCGGCCCGGACGTCCAGCTCCACGGCCTCCCCGCTGACCAGCCCGGCGTCGCCCCACGGGGCGGGTCGGGCCGGCGGTCGTGGTTGCGCTCTCACCCCGACAGTGAACACTATGATCGCCGGACGGGGGTGAAGGTGGATCTCGACGCGTACGTCGCGGAACACGGCGGGGAGTGGCGGCGGCTGGAGGAACTCTCCCGGCGCGGCCGGCTCGACGCCGCCGAGGTCGACGAACTCGTCGCCCTCTACCAGCGGGCGACCACCCAGCTCTCGGTGCTGCGCAGCCGCTCACCCGACCCGGCGCTGGTCAGCCAGCTCTCCCAGGTGGTGCTGCGGGCCCGGGCCCGGCTCACCGGCCGCCCGCGGCCGTCCTGGGCGGCGGTCGGCAGGTTCCTGCTGGTCGGCTTCCCCGGCGCGGTCTACCGCGCCTGGCCCTGGTGGTGCGGGGTGGCGACCGGGTTCACCCTGCTCAGCTTCTTCCTCATCTGGTACGTGGCGGGCAACCCGGAGACGGCCGGCGCGTTCATCGGCGAGGAGGCGGCCGCCGACCTGGTCGAGTCCGGCTTCGCCGGCTACTACACCGAGTTCGCCGCGCCGACCTTCGCCTTCCACCTGTGGACGCACAACGCCTGGCTCGCCGCCCAGTGTCTCGCCGCCGGGGTGCTCATCGTCCCCGTGCTCTACCTGCTCTGGCAGAACGCGCTCAACATCGGCGTGGTCGGCGGGGTGATGGTCGCCTACGGCCGCGCGGACGTCTTCTTCGGACTGATCACCCCGCACGGGCTGCTGGAGCTGACCGGCGTCTTCGTGGCCGCCGGGGTGGGCCTGCGCGTCGGGTGGGCGTGGATCGCGCCGCCCGCCCAGCTCACCCGGGGGCAGGCGGTCGCCCGGGCGGGCCGCGAGGGCGTCCTGGTCGCCGTCGGCCTGGTGGGGCTCTTCGCGGTCTCCGCCGTCATCGAGGCGTTCGTGACGCCCGCGCCCGTGCCGGTCCCGCTCCGCGTCCTCGCGGGCGCCGCCGTCTGGCTCGCCTTCCTGGCGTACGTCGTGGTGCTCGGCCGCCGGGCGACCGCCGCGCGCGAGGGCGACGACGTCCTCGCCCCGTACGCCCGCCGCTGACCGCCCCGCCCCGACCGGCCCGGGGGATCAGAGCTGGCCGAGGGACTTGAGGCGCAGGTAGGTGTCGGCCAGGGTGGGGGCCAGGCGGCCCGCCGGGGCGTCGACGACCGTCACCCCGTGCCGGCCCAGCGCGGCGCGGACCCGGTCGCGTTCGGCCAGCGCCCGCCAGGCCGCCGCCGCCGCGTAGGCGTCGCCGGGGCGCTGCGGGACGGCCGTGGTGAGCGCGGTCAGCACCGGGTCGTGCGTCGCGGCGATCACCACCTTGTGCCGGGCCGCGAGCCGGGGGAGCACCGGCAGCAGCCCCTCGCCGAGGGCGCCCGCCTCCAGCGCGGTGAAGAGCACCACCAGGCTGCGCTGGCGCTGCCGGCGCAGCAGCTCACCGGCGATCAGGTCGAAGTCCGTCTCCGCCAGCGTCGGTTGGAGCGGGGCGAGGGCGTGCACCAGCCGGGAGAGCAGGGCCGGCCGGCCGGTGCCCGTCACCGTGGCCCGGACCGCCGTGTCGGCGGCGAGCAGGTCGACCCGGTCACCGGCGCGGGCGGCGAGGGCGGCGAGCAGCAGCGCGGCGTCGATCGCGGTGTCCAGCCGGGGCTCGTCGCCGACCCGCACCGCCGACGTGCGGCCCGTGTCCAGCACGCAGACCAGCCGGCGGTCCCGCTCCGGCCGCCACGTCCGCACCAGCACGTCGGCCCGGCGCGCGCTCGCCCGCCAGTCGATCGACCGGACGTCGTCGCCCACCACGTACTCGCGGAGGGTGTCGAACTCGGTGCCCTGGCCGCGCCCCCGGCTGACCTGGGTGCCGTCGATCACGCGCAGCCGGGCCAGCTTCTCCGGCAGGTGCCGGCGGGAGTCGAAGCGGGGCAGCACGCGCAGCGTCCACGGCGGGGTGGCCGGGCGGCCGGAGCGCTGGCGGAAGCCCAGCCCCATCGGCCCGAACGAGCGCACGGTCAGCGCCACCGCCGGCCGGTCGCCCCGCCGGAGCGGGGTGAGCCGGCTGGGCAGCGCCACCGTCCCGCCCGGCTCGACGCGCACGAGCTGCGCCGGGGGCACGTCGGGGCGGGCGCCGGCCGAGGGCACCCAGGCGTCGCGGATCCGGGCGCGCAGCGTACGGCCGGTGGGGTTGTGCAGCAGCAGCGCGACGGTGGCGGTGCCGCCGAGCCGCACCGCGCGGTCGCCCTCCCGGGTCGCCGCGAGCGCCCCCGGCGGCGCGGCCAGCGCCCGGTCGACCAGCACGAGCAGCAGCACCCCGCCGGTCATCACCAGCAGGCCGACGAACGGCGCCGGCCAGGCCGGCAGGGTCAGCGCGCCCGCCGCCAGCAGGAGCGCCGCCCGCCAGGTCATCGCGGCGTCGGCACGGTGGCCAGCACCGTGTCCAGCACCGCGTCCACGCCGACGCCCTCCAGCTCGACCTCGGGGCGCAGCCGCAGCCGGTGCCGCAGCGTCGGCCGGGCGACCGCCTTCACGTCGTCCGGGACGACGTGGTCGCGGCCGGCCAGCCAGGCCCACGCCTTGGCGGTGGTGAGCAGCGCGGTCGCGCCCCGGGGCGAGGCGCCCAGCTCCAGCGCCGGCGTGCTGCGGGTGGCCCGGCACAGGTCGACGATGTAGCCGAACAGCGGCTCGGCCATGTGCACCCGGCCGACCGCCGCCCGGGCGGCAGCCAGGTCGGCCGCGCTGGCCACCGGCCGTACGCCGGCGGCCGTCAGGTCGCGCGGGTCGAAGCCGGCGTGGTGCGCGCGGAGCACCCCCAGCTCCTCCTCCCGGTTGGGCAGCGGCACGGTGAGCTTGAGCAGGAACCGGTCGAGCTGCGCCTCCGGCAGCGGGTAGGTGCCCTCGTACTCGATGGGGTTCTGGGTGGCGGCGACGATGAACGGGTCGGGCAGCGGACGCCGGTCGCCCTCGACCGAGACCTGTCGTTCCTCCATGACCTCCAGCAGCGCCGACTGGGTCTTCGGGGGCGTCCGGTTGATCTCGTCGGCGAGCAGCAGGTTGGTGAACACCGGCCCCTCGCGGAAGGTGAAGGCGGCGGTGTGCGGGTCGAAGATCAGCGAGCCGGTCACGTCCCCCGGCATCAGGTCCGGGGTGAACTGCACCCGCTTGGACCGCAGGTCGAGCGCGGTGGCCACGGTGCGGATCAGCAGGGTCTTGGCCACGCCCGGCACGCCCTCCAGCAGCACGTGCCCACGGCAGAGCAGGGCGATCACCAGGCCGGTGACGACCGCGTCCTGCCCCACGACCGCCTTGGCGACCTCGGCGCGCAGCCGGTGCAGGGCGGCCCGGGGGTCGGCGGGGCCGGCGGTCAGCGGATCGGCGGTTCCGGCGGGTCGGGTCACCGAGGGTCTCCTTCGGGTCGGTGCGGGTGCGGTGCGGCTGCCGGGGGCGGCCCGTCGGCGGGGTCGGACACGGCGTGCGCGTCGGCCGGATGCGCGGGGTGCGGCGCGGGGTGCGCCTCGGTCGGGCGCGCGGCGTGCGCCTCGGTCGGCGGTCCGTCGGCCGGGTGCGGGGCGACCGTGCGGGTCAGCCGGTCCAGCGCGCGGGCCAGCTCCAGCAGGTCCTGGTCGGTGTCGGGCGCGCCGCCGTAGAGCAGTTCCTCGGTCCGTCCGGGGCCGTCGCCGGTGCGGGCGGCGACGGCGGCGGCCACCTCGGCGGGCGGGGCGGTCGGCGGCAGGTTCAGCCGGGGCAGCAGGCGGTCCCGGGCGGCGGTGCGCAGCGTCCGCGCGGCCGCGTCCCGGGCGCCGGCCTTCTCGTAGAGCCGGGCCCGGCCGAGCACCGTCTCGGCCGAGCGGACCGTCACCGGCAGCCGCTCCGGCGCCGGCGGGCCGAGCCGGCGGGCCCGCCAGAGCGCGGCCAGCAGGGCGGCGACGGCGAGCTGCACCAACAGTGCCCAGAACCAGCCGGGGAAGGCGGACCAGAGCGGGTTCGGCGGGTCGGAGCCGTCGGCGCGGGAGTCGTCACCGTCGTCGTCGGAGCCGCCGCCCGGGCCGCCGGGGCCGCCGGGCCGCCCGTCGCCGTCGCCCGGGCCGCCGGGCCGACCGCCGCCCGGCCCGTCGTACTCGGTGGAACCGCCCGGGGTGGGCGACCAGGCCGGGCTGCCGCTGCTGCCGGAGCCGAAGGTCGGCGGCGGCGCCTGGCCGTCCAGGTCGAGCCAGACCACCCGGCCCGTCCCACCGAGCAGCGCGGTGGCGAACGCCCGGTTGTCCCACTCGTCGATCCGGTCGTTGCGGAACGGGTCGCTGGCGCCGACCACCACCACGCTCTCGGGGACCCGGAGCAGCCGGGCGAGCCCGCCGTCGAAGCAGAACTGCACGGGCGCCGACCCGCCCGGGGTGACCGCGTAGCGTTGCAGCCCGACCGCCGCCCGTCCGAGCTGGCGCAGCTCGGGCATCGGGCAGGGCAGGCCCCGCGCGTCGGGCTCCACCGCCTGCGCGGCCCACCGCCGGCCGGCCGGCTCCACCGGCAGCGGAATCGCGTCCAGCACCCGCCGCGGCGGGTCCACCAGCACCAGCCGGGTGGCCGAGGGAAGCGAGCCCAACGCAAAGACCGTGTCCGGGTGCAGCAGCGCCGGCGCGGGCACGAAGAGCGTGGCCGGCCCGCCGCGGGCGGCCAGCAGCGCGCGCAGTGTGTCCGTCTCGCGCTGCACCGTGACGCCCCGCTCCCGCAGCGCCTCGGCGAGCCGGCTGCCGCCGTCGTCCCCGGTCGCGACGGGGGAGAGGAACCCCCGGTCGGTGGGATCGGGCTGGTCGACCGCGTGGGTGACCAGGGTGGTGGTCAACAGCAGCGCGGCCAGGCCCAACGGGATCAGCAGCCGGTGCCGGCGGCGACGTCGCCGGAGGGCGTCGCCGGCCTTCGGGGCCGGCTGGGCGGCGGTGACCTGTGCGCTCATGGTCGTGGCCCGTCCTCGGGTCGGCCGGTCAGCAGCCGGTCCAGGTCGGCGGCGTGCTCCCGCATCCGCCGGTCGTGCTCGGCCGAGGCGGGGCGCTGGCCGTACCAGAGTTCGGAGAAGATCGCCCCGGCTGCGCCCAGCGGCGGGCCGACCTGCGGACGGCTGGCCGTCGCGGCCCGCACCACCTCGACGACGGTCATGCCGGGCTGCGGTTGGAGCACCCCCCGGGCGACCAGCTCGCGGATCATCGCGCGGAGCCGTTCCCGGACGGCCTCGGCGTACCGGCCCTCGGCGGCCAGCCGGTCGGCGAGGGAGACGTACGCGGCGGCCGGCAACTCCGGCTCCGGCTCGCGCGGCGCGGGTACGACCGGCGCGGGGGCGTCCACCGGCCCGGGCTTCCGGCGGCGTCGCCGCAGCCGGGGCAGTCGGGGCAGCCGGCGGGGCACCCAGGCGGGGTACGTGTACCAGCCGACCGCCACCAGCACCGCGGCGAGCACCAGCAGCAGCGCGGCCAGGGGCAGCGGCACCCGGTCGCCGAGCGCGGCCGTGGTCTCGGTCCACCACCGGCTGAAGCTCATCGGTCGGCCGCCAGCAGAACAGCCTCCGGCGTGCCCGTCCGGGCCCGGGAGAGGCGGATGTCCAGCCCCTCGGTGCGCATCCGGGTCTCCAGGTGCAGCACCGCGTCGAGGCAGGCCAGCGCCGGGTACGCGACGCTGTTCACGCCCGCCCACACGGCCAGCGACAGCCAGGGGGCCCAGGCCCGGTCGACCAGGTCGAGCGCGTCCAGCCCGTAGTAGACGCCGATGCCGAGACCGAGGCGGACGATCCACCAGGACAGGTAGCCGAGCAGCCGGATCCCGCCGGCCCGGCCGCCGCCGCGTACGGCCAGGGTGGCGGCGCGCAGCGGGGCCCGCAGCGGGTGCACCCGGTCGACGACCAGCGCCGGCGCCACGGCGCCGAGCAGGGCGAAACCGATGAACCAGGCCGGCCCGAACAGCGCGGCAACCCACATCACCAGCCCGACCAGGGCGGTGAGCAGCACCGTGGTGCCCCAGCGGGCGCCGGCGGGACGGAGCACCTCGCGCGGCCCGACCGTACGGCCGAACAGCGCGCCGCCGGCGGCCCGGGCGGCCGGGTTGCCCAGCAGCGTGATGATCATCGCCTCGGTCGCCGCGCCGACGGCCAGCAGCAGCCAGTACATGCCGAAGTGATCGAACTCCACGAACCAGACGGGGGGCTCGACGTCGGCGGCGAGCCGCAGCGGGTAGAGCAGGAGCTGCTCGCCGACGGCCAGGGCGAGGGCGAGCGGGACGAGCACCCGGGCCTGGCCGCGCAGCAGCAGGACCGCGGAGTCCAGCAGTTCGCCGACCGTGAGCGGGCGGCGCGGGAGCACGGCGGTCGGGCCGGCGTCGGGCACGCGTACTCCTGGGGACGGGCGACGGTGGCGCGTGACGGCGCACGCGGGGATCATGGTGACACGCGCGGTCCGATCGGGTGGACCCGCACGCCGGGGCGGCGACGCCGGCGTCGGTTGCTGGGCGGCGGCGTCCCACGGCAGTACCGTGCCGGGTGACGCGGATCCCACCGAAACTGAACGGGATGGAAACATTAACCCCATGAGAGCCCGGGTACTGGTGGTCGACGACGACCCCGCGCTCGCCGAGATGCTCGGCATCGTCCTGCGCAGCGAGGGGTTCCTGCCCTCGTTCGTCGCCGACGGGGAGCGGGCCCTGGCCGCGTTCCGCGAGAACCGGCCGGACATCGTCCTGCTCGACCTCATGCTCCCCGGCATGAGCGGCATCGACGTGGCGCGGTCGATCCGGGCCGAGTCGGGCGTGCCGATCGTCATGCTGACCGCCAAGAGCGACACCGTCGACGTGGTCCTCGGCCTGGAGTCCGGGGCCGACGACTACGTGGTCAAGCCGTTCAAGCCCAAGGAGCTGGTCGCCCGGATGCGGGCGCGGCTGCGGCGCGGCGAGGACGTGGCCCCCGAGATGCTGACCATCGGGCCGCCCGGCAACCAGATCACCATCGACGTGCCGGCGCACACCGTCAGCCGCAACGGCGAGGAGGTGAAGCTGACGCCGCTGGAGTTCGACCTGCTGGTGGCGCTCGCCCGCAAGCCGCGCCAGGTGTTCACCCGCGAGGTGCTGCTGGAGCAGGTCTGGGGCTACCGGCACGCCGCGGACACCCGGCTGGTCAACGTGCACGTGCAGCGGCTGCGCGCCAAGATCGAGCCGGATCCGGAGCGACCGGAAATCATCCTCACCGTGCGGGGCGTGGGCTACAAGGCGGGCACCGGATAGCCTGGTCACACTGTGGCCACCTCCCCGATTCCGGACCCCCAGCCGACAGCTCCGCACCGGCGTGTCGCCGCCGTGCGGGAGCTGTGGCGCGGCGTGAGCGGCCGGTCCGCGCGCCTGCTGGCCGGGCTGCACCAGACCTGGCGGCGGTCGCTGCAGCTGCGGGTGGTGACCATCACACTGGTCGCGTCCAGCCTGCTGGTGGGCGGTTTCGCCTACCTGATCGCCGACAAGATCACCAGCATCCTGGTGGACAACGTCGAGACCGACGTGCGGGTGCGGCTGGACAGCGGCGCGGCGTACGCGGCCAAGCAGTTCGGTCTCTACAACCAGCCGCAGGACGCGCAGTTCCAGGAGACCGTCGACGGCACGGTCAACTACCTCGCCGGCGGTGACCCGCAGCAGACCACCGGCGTGATCGTGGCGCTCACCGCCGACAACCACACCGGCGTCATCCAGCCGCGCTCCTCGCCCGCGGTCAACGTCCGGCCGCTGATCAGCCGCGAGCTGCGCGCCACGGTCGCCGGGGGCAAGATGGCCAGCCAGATCCGCACCGGCCGGCTGGACGGGGAACGCACGAAATACCTGGTCTACGGCTCGCCCGTGCCCACCAAGTTCGGCCAGGTGGAGCTCTACTACCTCGTGCCGCTGACGCGGCAGGACGAGACGGCCGCCGACGCCCGCGCGACGGTGGTCGCCACCGGCGCGGCCCTGGTGATCCTGCTCGGCCTGCTCGCCGGCCTGGTCACCCGGCTGGTGGTGACCCCGGTGCGGGTGGCCGCCCGGACGGCCCAGCGGCTCTCCGCCGGCCTGCTCGACCAGCGGATGGCGGTCAACGGCGAGGACGACCTCGCCCTGCTCGCCGCGTCGTTCAACCAGATGGCGACCAACCTCCAGCGCCAGATCCTGCGGCTGGAGGAGATGTCCCGGCTCCAACGCCGCTTCACCTCCGACGTGTCGCACGAGCTGCGCACGCCGCTCACCACGGTCCGGATGGCCGCCGACCTGATCTTCTCCGAGCGGGACGAGTTCGACCCGGCGGTGGCGCGCAGCGCCGAGCTGCTCCAGGCCGAGCTGGACCGCTTCGAGGAGCTGCTCACGGACCTGCTGGAGATCAGCCGCTTCGACGCCGGCTTCGCGATGCTGGACGCCGAGCCGACCGACCTGGTGCCGGTCGTGCACCGGGTGGCCGACCGCCTCGCCGGCCTGGCCGAGCGGGTCGGGGTGCCCATCGAGCTGGACGTGCCCGCCACGCCGGTGATCGCCGAGGTCGACCCGCGGCGGGTCGAGCGGGTGCTGCGCAACCTGGTCGGCAACGCCGTCGAGCACGGCGAGGGCAAGCCGGTACGCATCACCCTGGGGATGGACGACACGGCCGTCGCGATCACCGTCCGCGACCACGGGGTGGGTCTCAAGCCGGGCGAGGAGAAGCTGGTGTTCAACCGCTTCTGGCGGGCCGACCCCTCCCGGGCCCGGCAGACCGGCGGCACCGGGCTGGGGCTGTCGATCAGCCTGGAGGACGCCCGGCTGCACGGCGGCTGGCTGGAGGCGTGGGGCGCGCCCGGGCAGGGCGCCCAGTTCCGGCTCACGCTGCCGGCCCGCGCCGGCGACCGGTTGACCACCTCGCCGCTGCGGCTGGTCCCGGCCGACGCCGCCCTGCCCTTCGGCGGCCCCCGCGAGGGCGGGCTGCTGGCCATCGGCCCGGGCAGCGGCGGCGTGCTCGCGATCGGCCCGGCCGACGGCGCGGTGGCCGCCGGGCCGGGGCGGCAGGGGACCGGGGGACGCGCGGAGGTGGGATCGTGAGGCGGCACCTGCTCGCCGCTGTGCTCGGCGGCGCACTGCTGCTGGCTGGCACGGCCGGCTGCGGCATCCCGGCCAACACCGAGGTCCGGGTGGAGGGCGCCGGGCCGGCGGCCGAGGCCGGCTCCACCAGCGGCATCCGGGGCGAGCCCCCGAATCGCAGCGCGAGCGGCAGCACCCCGGAGCAGTTCGTCAAGAACTTCCTCTCCGCCGCGGCGGGCGAGCCGGACCGCGCCTACCAGCGGGTCCGGAACTTCATCACCCCGGAGGACCAGGACCGCCTCCAGGTGAAGGAGGGCAGCGAGGTCGCGCTGACCGTCGTCCGGCTCACGGAGGATCCGGTGATCGTCGCCGGCCCCGAGAAGACCGACGTCACCCTCAAGGTGCAGCAGGTCGGCCAGCTGCGGGCCGACGGCACGCTGGCCCCGCCGGAGACGAGCACCACGTCGTACACGTTCGAGCTGCGCAGCCCGCCCCGGCAGGAGGGCAAGGGGGAGCCGGGCCTGTTCGTGGCCAACCCGCCGAACGTGCTGCTGCTCAGCGTCGACGCGCTCGAGGCGTACTACCAGAGCCGGACGATCTACTTCTGGAACTCCGGCCGTACCCGGCTGGTGCCCGACCAACGTTACCTGCCCCTCGCCGTGCCCGACGAGCGGCTGGTCAGCGAGGTGGTGAAGTGGCTGACCGCCGGCCCCTCCCCCTGGTTGCGCTCCGCGGTCACCGGGCTGCCGGACGGCACCCGCCTGATCAACAACGCCACCCGGACGGAGGGCCGCTGGGAGGTCGACCTGGAGATGCCGGACGAGAAGGTCCGCCTGGAGCAGCTCGCCACGCAGCTCGCCTGGTCGCTGCCCGACGTCGACGGGCAGCTCGAGATCAAGATCCGTACCCAGCCCCGGAAGGACATCCCCGACCTGGAGGCGCACCGGCAGGCGAACCCGGTGTACCGGGTCGGCGGCGGCTTCCAGCGGTTCTGCGTCTACGAGGGCGCCGTCCACCCGCTGTCCGACGCCGCCGGAACGATCGTCACGGTGCCGGTGGCGGCCGAGGCGAACAGGAACGTCGTGACGGCGGGGCTCAGCCGCGCCGAGGACCAGATCCGGGCGGCGCTGGTGGTCACGGAAGACGGCCGCCAGTGGCTGTCCGTCGGCGCCGGGCTCGACCCCGTCGCCGTCTTCCACCGCAGCGCGAAGGGCTACGGCACGATCGGCCGGCCGGTCTGGCTGCGCTCGACGGACCGGGGCGAACCGGCCGGGTTGGTGGTCGCCGACGGCGCTCTCTACCGGTTCGACGCCCAGGCGCAACTCACCCCCGTGTCGCTGGGCGTCTCCGGCACGGTGACCGCGGTGGCCGCCTCGCTGGACGGGCACCGGATCGCCGTCGTCGCCGGCGGCGCGCTCTACGTCGCCGCCCTGAGCCCCACCGAGGGCGGGGTCACCCTCGGCCCGGCCCGTCGGCTGCCCACCCGGCTGACCGGCCTGTCGGCCGTCGACTGGTACAGCGAGGACAAGCTGCTCCTCGCGGGGGAGGTCGGCCGCCCGGCGGTCTACGAGGTCAGTGTGGACGGCACCCGGGACACCCGGGTGGAGGACAAGATCGGCGCCCGGGTGACCCACCTCGCCGCGTACCCGGCCAACACGGAGGTGCCGCGCGGCGCGGCGATGTACGAGGCGAACGGGGTGGCGTACGGCAGCGCTCCGTTCGAGCGGATCCAGCCCGAGCAGGTGCAGGTGTCGCCGCCCTCGACCGGGACGCGCGCCGGCAACCCGACCGCCCCCTTCTTCCTCTACTGATGTCGGGCCTCGGCGGGCTCTGGTCGGACCTCACCGACCTGGTGCTGCCGGTGGAGTGCGCCGGTTGCCGGGAACGCCGGCCGGGGCTGCGGCACGGCGTCTGCCCGGAGTGCGTGGCGGCGCTGGACGCGCTGCGGCCCCGGGCGGTACGCCCCACCCCGGCCCCGCCCGGCCTGCCGCCCTGCGTCGCCCTCGGCCCGTACGCGGGCCCGCTGCGGGAGACGCTGCTCGCGTACAAGGACCACGGCCGGCACGGGCTGGCCCGGCCGCTCGGCGCGCTGCTCGCCGAGGTCGTGGCGGCGGCGGTCGGCGAGGCGCGGCCGGTGACGCTGGTGCCGGTGCCGGACACCGCGGCGGCGGCGCGCGCCCGCTACGGCGACCACCTCGGCCGGCTGACCCGGCACTGCGCGGACCGGCTGCGCCGGGCGGGCTGGCCGGTGCGGGTGCGCCGGCCCCTGCGCGCCCTGCCCCGCCCCGACTCGGTGACGCTGGACAGCGCCGGGCGGGCGGCGGCGGCCGAGTCCGCCTTCCGGGTCCGCCCCCGGGCCGCGCCCGCCCCGGACGGGACCGCGGTCGTGGTGCTCGACGACATCCTCACCACCGGGTCGACCCTCGCCGCGGTGGCGCGCGCGCTGACCGTGAGCGGGCTGTCGCCGACGGTCGCCGTCGTGCTCGCCGCGACCGAGAAACGGCACCGGTCGTAACCGATCGTGTTTCCGTTTCACCCGTTGGTGTATGAGGTGTGAAAAATTTCTGGCCGTCTCCGCGACCGGGGGTGACTGCCGGGCAAACAGGAGTTAGCGTTTGCCTGTCGGGGGTAGGAGGTCTTCCCACCCGCTCCCGGCGGTGAAAGGAGGCGTAGCCGCACTGACCGGTCGACGCCGAGTGGGACCTCCCCCAATGCGCGCGACCGGATGCCGGATCGAACGACCGTCCGAACTAGGGAGGTCACGTGGACATCGTGGTCAAGGGCCGTAACGTCGAAGTGCCGGACCATTACCGGGTGCACGTAGCGGAGAAACTCGCAAAGATCGAACGCTACGACCACAAACTTATTCGTGTCGATGTCGAGCTTTTTCACGAGCGGAATCCCCGCCAGGCGGACCACTGCCAGCGCGTCGAGATCACCTGCGTCTCCCGGGGCCCGGTGATCCGGGCGGAGGCGTGCACGAACGACTTCTACAGCGCGCTCGACGCGGCCATCGCCAAGCTCGACACCCGGTTGCGCCGGGCGGCCGACCGCCGCCGCGTCCACCGGGGTCGGCACGCCCCGCTCTCCGTCGCCGCCGCCACCGCCGGCCTGCCGGTCGCCGACCTCGACGCGCCCCTGGGGGCGTCCGTCGACGGCGCCCGCGCCGGCACGGCCACGGCCGTGGCGGAACGGGTCGAGGAGGAACACGAGGATCAGCCCTGGCACATCGCGCGGGAGAAGGTGCACCCCGCCGAGCCGATGACCGTCGACGACGCCCTGTTCCAGATGGAACTCGTCGGCCACGACTTCTACCTGTTCCAGGACAAGGAGTCCGGCCGGCCGAGCGTCGTCTACCGGCGGCACGCCTACGACTACGGCATCATCTCCCTCGCCCTCTGATCCTCCGACGCCGTGGTGGCGGCCCGCGCCGCCACCACGGCCGACCGGACGTCGGGCCTCCGGCCCACCGCACGCCTGAGGCGCGACCGGGCGCGGGTCAGCGGAGTTCGTCGGGGAGCAGCCCGAAGACCAGGTCGTCGATCCGGGTGCCCGCCAGCCCCGGCAGCCGCCCGCGCAGCAGCCCCTCCCGGCGGAAGCCCACCTTTTCCAGCACCCGCTGCGACGCGACGTTGCCGGGCAGGGTGGCGGCCGTCAGCCGGGCGGCCCCCACCGGCCCGAACGCCCAGCCGGCGAGGAGCCGCACCGCCCGGGTGGCCAGCCCGCGACCCCGCGCGGCGGGCAGCAGCGCGTAGCCGATGCTCGCCTCCCCGGCGGCGGGGTCGAGGTAGGACATCCCGCAACTGCCGACCGGTTCGCCGGTGGTCGCGTCGAGGATCAGCAGCCGGGCGATGCTGCCGGTCAACCACCCGCTCTCCGACAGCCGGCAGCGTCGCGCGATCGCCTCCCGGGTGGGCGGCACCGGCGGGGCCTGGTTCGCCACCACCTCCGGCAGCGTGTGCAGGTGGTACATCAGGTCGACGTCCTCCGGGCCGAGCGGGCGCAGGGTCACCACGCCGTCGGTGAGCCGGCCGTCGGGCAGGCCGGGCAGCAGCCGGGGGGCGGGGCCGGGCGGGTCGTCGGCGAGGCGTACCCAGGCCATCAGGTCCGACCGGCCGCCGCCGCGGAGCTGGCCGGCCGCCCGGCGTACCCCCTCGTGGCGGAAGCCGGCGGCGAGCGCCACCCGCTGGCTGGCCGGGTTCTCCGCGTGGGTCAACAGCTCCAGCCGGTCGAACCCGCACCGGAACGCCGAGTCGGCCAGGGCCCGCGTCGCGGCGGTCGCGACGCCGCGACGCCGCGCCCAGGGCGCGACCCAGTAGCCCACCTCGGCCTGCCGGCGCGGCGTCACGACCTGGCCGAGGCCCGCCCCGCCGACCAGCCGGTCGGTGGTGCGGTCGGCGATGGCGTACGCGGCCCCGCCGGCGGTCCAGGCCGCCGGCGCGCCCTCGGTGATCCACCAGCGGGCGTCGGCCTCGGTGTACGGCTCCGGCATGCCCGGGTTGAACCGCAGGTTGACCGGGTCGGCGCAGCCGGCGGCCAGGTCGGCGGCGTCCTCGGGGCGGAACGGCCGCAGCCGCACCCCGTGGGCGTCGATCACCTCGGGCGTCACGTCAGGTCCCCGGCGAGCAGCGCGCCGACCCAGGCGTCCACCCGTTCGCCCCGGTGCGTGAGCCCGCCCCGGGCGGTGCCCTCGACCGTGAAGCCGGCCTTCTCGGCGACCCGGCGCGAGGCGGCGTTGCCGACGTTGGCCCGCCACTCGATCCGGGCCAGGCCCAGCGTGGTGAAGCCCCAGGTGGCGAGGGCGGTCAGCGCGGCCGGCATGAAGCCCCGGCCCCGGCTCGCCGGCGCGGTCATGAAGCCGACGTCGGCCAGCAGCGGGTCGACGGGGGAGAGCCGCAGGTCGATCGAGCCGGCGTACCGGTCGTCGGCGTCGGCGACCACGAAGCAGGCGCTGGTGCCGGCCGCCCAGGTGCCGCGCGAGTGGACCAGGTAGGACTCGGCGTCGGCGGGGTCGTACGGGTCGGGCACGGTGGTCCACCGGATGGTCTCCGGGTCCCGGCAGGTCTCGACGACCGATTCGAGGTCGCGCTCCTCCATCGGGCGCAGCCGCAGCTCACCGCCGCCGGCGGTGGCGAAGAGGACGGGCTGGGGGCGGCCGAAGACGGCGGCCCGCCGGGTCTCCAGGGTGCCGGGCCCGGCGGGCCCGGTCTCGCCGGGGGCGGGCACTTCGCCGGGGAACAGCGAGCCGATCCAACCGTCCGGCCCGCCCTCCGGCGCCGGGTCGGCCAGCCGCAGTTGCCCTTCGACGCGGAAGCCCGTCCGGAGTGCGACCAGGCGGGAGGCGTGGTTGCCGACCTCGGCCTGCCAGATCAGCCGGCGCAGTTTCCGCGTGTCGAGGGCCCAGCGCGCGACGGCCCGGGCGGCCCGTACGGTGACGCCCCGGCCCCGGGCCCAGGGCGCGGTCCAGTATCCGATCTCGCCCGTGCCGTGGCCGGGGTCGATCGAGACCAGCCCGCAGGAGCCGAGCACCTCGCCGGTGGCGGGGTCGCAGACCGCGAACGGCGCCCCGGTGCCGGCCGCCCAGTCCCCCGGGGCCACCTCGGTGACGAACCTGTGCGCGTGTTCGGGCAGGTACGGGCGAGGTACGGTGGTCCAGCGCTGGATGTCCGGGTCCTGGCACGCCCGGTGCACCGCGTCGGCGTCGGTCGCCCGCCAGGGTCGCAGCAGCAGGCCGTCCTCGGTGATCTCCACGGGTTCCACCCGAGCCATCGTGCCGGATCGTTCGCGTACGGCGTAACCGGATTACGGCGGAGGCGGCGCGCGTCGAGCGAGTTATGTCGGTTTCGCCGGGTCGGAGGGCCGCCACCAGTGACCATCGCGCCGATGGAGCGCCTACGATGGTTCGAGACTGTCTAGGGGAGCGTTGATCCGTGTCGATTCTGGAAAGGGTCCTCCGCGCGGGCGAGGGCCGTATGGTGCGCCGGCTGAAGGCCATCGCCGCCGCCGTCAACTCGATCGAGGACGACTACGTCAACCTCAGCGACGACGAGCTGCGCGGCATGACCGACCAGTTCAAGGAACGGCTCGCGGACGGCGAGACCCTCGACGACCTGCTGCCGGAGGCCTTCGCGGTGTGCCGGGAGGCGGCCGCCCGGGTGCTCGGCCAGCGCCCGTACGACGTCCAGGTGATGGGCGGCGCAGCGCTGCACTTCGGCAACATCGCCGAGATGAAGACCGGTGAGGGCAAGACGCTGACCTCGGTCATGCCGGTCTACCTCAACGCGCTCTCCGGCAAGGGCGTGCACGTCATCACGGTCAACGACTACCTGGCCCAGCGCGACGCCGCCTGGATGGGCCGGGTGCACGAGTTCCTCGGCCTCACCGTCGGCGTGGTCCTGCCCAACCGGCCGGCCGCCGAGCACCGCGCCGCGTACGAGTGCGACGTCACCTACGGCACGAACAACGAGTTCGGCTTCGACTACCTGCGCGACAACATGGCCTGGTCGCGGGACGAGCTGGTCCAGCGCGGCCACAACTTCGCGGTGGTCGACGAGGTCGACTCGATCCTGATCGACGAGGCCCGCACCCCGCTGATCATCTCCGGCCCGGCCGAGCACTCCGCCCGCTGGTACACGGAGTTCGCGGGCGTGGTGGCCCGGCTCCAGCCCGGCAAGGACGGCGAGGGCGACTACGAGGTCGACCACGCCAAGCGGACCATCGCCGTCACCGAGCGCGGCGTGGCCAAGGTCGAGGACCGGCTGGGCATCGACAACCTCTACGAGTCGGTGAACACCCCGCTGGTGGGCTACCTCAACAACGCCATCAAGGCCAAGGAGCTCTTCAAGCGCGACAAGGACTACATCGTCAGCGACGGCGAGGTCCTGATCGTCGACGAGTTCACCGGCCGCATCCTGCACGGACGCCGCTACAACGAGGGCATGCACCAGGCGATCGAGGCCAAGGAGGGGGTGGAGATCAAGCAGGAGAACCAGACCCTGGCCACCATCACCCTCCAGAACTACTTCCGCCTCTACGAGAAGCTCTCCGGCATGACCGGTACGGCGCAGACCGAGGCGGGCGAGTTCAACAAGGTCTACAAGGTCGGTGTCGTGACCATCCCGACGCACCGGCCGATGGTCCGGCAGGACCGGCCGGACGTGATCTACAAGACCGAGAAGGCCAAGTTCAACGCCGTGGTGGAGGACATCGCCGAGCGGCACGCGGTGGGCCAGCCGGTGCTCGTCGGCACCGTCTCGGTGGAGAACTCCGAGATCCTCTCCCAGCTCCTGCGCCGCCGCGGCATCCCGCACTCCGTGCTGAACGCCAAGTTCCACGCGCGTGAGGCCGAGATCGTCGCCCAGGCAGGCCGCAAGGGCGCCGTCACCGTCGCGACCAACATGGCCGGTCGCGGCACCGACATCCTGCTCGGCGGCAACGCCGAGTTCCTCGCCGCCAACGAGCTCCGCCAGCGTGGCCTCGACCCCATCGAGCACGAGGAGGAGTACGCCAAGGCGATGGAGGAGGTCCTGCCCAAGTGGAAGCAGGCCTGCGACGTCGAGGCGGAGGAGGTCGCCGACGCCGGCGGCCTCTACGTGCTGGGCACCGAGCGGCACGAGTCCCGCCGGATCGACAACCAGCTGCGCGGCCGTTCCGGCCGGCAGGGTGACCCGGGCGAGTCCCGGTTCTACCTGTCGCTCCAGGACGAGCTGATGAAGCGCTTCCGCTCCGGGGCGGTCGAGGCGGTCATGGAGCGCTTCAACATCCCGGAGGACGTGCCCATCGAGTCGAAGATGGTCACCCGCCAGATCAAGAGCGCCCAGGCCCAGATCGAGGGCCAGAACGCCGAGATCCGCAAGAACGTCCTCAAGTACGACGAGGTGCTCAACAAGCAGCGCCAGGTGATCTACGCCGAGCGCCTGCGGGTGCTCAACGGCGAGGACCTCTCCAACCAGGTCCGCAACATGATCGACGACGTCGTCGAGGCGTACGTGCGGGGGGCCACCTCCGAGGGCTACGGCGAGGACTGGGACCTGGAGCAGCTCTGGTCCAGCCTCAAGCAGCTCTACCCGGTCGGCGTGACGATCGACGAGCTGGAGGAGGAGGCCGGCGGGTCCCGGGCGGGCATCGACGCGGACTTCCTGCTCGCCCGCCTCAAGGAGGACGCGCACGCCGCGTACGACCGGCGCGAGGAGCAGCTCGGGGCGGAGGGCACCCGCGAGCTGGAGCGGATGGTCCTGCTCCAGGTGATCGACCGCAAGTGGCGCGAGCACCTCTACGAGATGGACTACCTCCAGGAGGGCATCAGCCTGCGGGCGTACGCCCAGCGCGACCCGGTGGTGGAATACCAGCGCGAGGGCTTCGACATGTTCGCCACCATGATGGACGGCATCAAGGAGGAGACGGTCGGCTTCCTCTACAACGTCGAGGTCCAGGTCAACGAGCCGGAGCCCGCGGCCGAGGAGGTGCAGCTGCTCGACAAGCCGGTGGAGATCCGGGCCAAGGGCCTGGGCCGGTCGCCGCAGCAGCAGGGCCTCCAGTACTCGGCGCCGACCATCGACGGCGAGGCCGGCGCGGGTGCGGTGGCCGTCGAGCGCGCCGACGAGCAGGCGCCGGCGCTCGGCGTCGGCCGGCCGGAGCCGGCCGCCCCGGCCGCGCCGGGGACGACGGCCCCCGCGGCGCCGCAGCGTCCGGCGACGGGCCTGCGCGGCCCGGCCGTCGCGGCGAGCGCCGCGCGGCGCCCGGCGCCGGGGCAGGCGGAGGCCGGCAACGGCCCGTCCCGCAACGCGCCGTGCCCGTGCGGTTCCGGCCGCAAGTACAAGCGCTGCCACGGCGCCCCCAACGGCGGCGCCTGATCGACAGGTGAGCGGGGCTGCGCCCCGCCGGAGCGAATCGAGCCGCGGTCCTCGCCGACCGCGGCTCGATCCGTGTGTCAGAGCACCTGGAGGGCGGTGCAGAGCCAGGTGCCGCGGCGGTGCTCCAGGCGCAGCGCCATCGCCCAGGTGCGCCCACCCGCGCCGGCGAGCACCGCGGCCGCCTCCACGGCGGCGGCGCGCGGCTCGCAGACCCGCAGCCGACGCAGCCGAACGGTGGGCCGGGTGGACCGGCGACGCGCCGGGCCGGACCGGGCGGTGGCGCGGGCGAGTTCGGGCAGCAGCCCGGCCGCCCTGGCCGGGTCGAGCAGCGGGCGGAGCTGCCCGGGCGGACGGTAGCCGTTGAGCACCTCCAGGCAGGTGCTCACGAAGCGGTGGGCGGCCCGGGTGGCCTCGGGGGTGGCGGTCACCAGCGCGCCCGGGGGCAGCGGGGCGGCGGGCCCGCGGCCGGGTCCCGCCGGGGCGGGCGACACCCGCGCCCGGCGGCCGGGCGGCCGGTCGGGGTCGCGGCGGGCCGGCTCGAACAGGTCGAGGACGAGTTGGGCGTGCGCCGGGGCGGGCCAGTGTGCGGCGTCGTCGTCGGCGAACGGCGGCTCGAACGAGGGCGCGGGGCGCAGCCGCACGGGAGGGCGCGGCGGGCCTGGACGGCGCGAGTCGGTCATCCGGACCTCCCATGATCTTGCGTTTACCTACGTTTGCCTTCGACTGGCTCCATTCTCGGCCACGGCAGAGCCGGCGGTCAATGGCTGGGGGCGTTCGGGTGGTTACTCCGGGTCGCGTTCGGTCAGCGGGTTGCTCCGCACCCACTCGGCGGTCTCGGCGTACTTGCGCTCGATGTACTCCTCCAGCCGGGCGCGCTCCACGCGCCACTGGCCACGCCCGCCGATCTTGATCGCCGGCAGCTCGCCGCTGCGCACCATGTGGTAGACCTGCGAGTCCGACACGTTCAGCTCGGTGGCCACGTCGGAGAGCAGCAGGAACCTCGGTTCCACGGAAACTCCCGGGGTCGGCGTCGTTTGGCTCAGTTTGCCACCGACCGCCGACGTCGCCCAGCCGGCGGACGGGACCTGCGGCGACGCGTCCGGCGGGACACACCGGCCGGGAGCTTCCGTCGCGCAGGTGCGAGGTGTATGACGGTCACGGCGTACGGCATGATCGGCGGCGGACCGGCGGAGGCCGGCGGAGGACCTGAGCGGGGGAGACGACCGGTGACCGAGGAGCTTGTCCGGGTGTACGTGCCGGCGACCGTCCCGATGCTGACCCTCCTGCGCGCGCCCGGGCTGCCCGTGGCCGCCGCGCACGCGGTGACCCCCGCCCTGCGCGAGTGGTACGCCGAGGGCGACGAGGAGGAGTTGGAGTACGTCGCCTTCACCCGCGCCGCCCAGGACGCGCTGCAACTGCTCCGGGCCGACCCCGACGCGCCCCGCCGCCGCGTGGTCGTCTCGGTGGACCTGCCCGCCTCGGCGGTGGGCCGGGGCGACGGGGAGCTGGGCTCCAGCGCGGTCGAGCTGAGCGCGCCCGTGCCCGTCGCCGCCGTCGCCGCGATCCACGTGGACGGCGCCGACGCGGTCGAGGACGTGGCCGCCGCGGCGGAGGTGGTCACCGAGGCCCTCGCCGGCGACCCGGACGCCCAGTTCACGGTCGACGGGGCCGAGGACCACGAGCTGGAGTGGTACGACGTCTCCGAGCTGGACCTGCTGCTCCGCGCCGCCTCCTGACCCCGCCGTCGCCGGCGGTGACCGCGGGCACCGCCGGCGGACGGGTCGGACACG
>NZ_JBFAVI010000008.1:88812-91086 GCF_040679695.1 Micromonospora sp. NPDC052213 | reverse complement strand
TGGGGTTTCCGGGGAGCCCGCCCGCGAAGGGATCAAGCCTGACCGCCCGGAGCGGGTGGGCTCCCCGGAAACCCCAAGGACGAGGGGACGTCAGGCAGCGGGCCAGTCCTGGGAGGCCAGACGCGGCGAGACCGCCCCCGGAGGGGCGGCCTCGAGCCAGGAGAGGAACCCGGTGACAGTGGATCGCGCCATGGCGATCTCGACCGGAGCGTGGTTGCTGGTACAGCGGAGGATGACCCAGTCGGCGGGCATGGAGAGGCGTTCCTGCCCCTCCGGCAGCCGCCGGCGCTCCACGGCCAGCCCCTTGCGGGAGAGCACCCGCGTGGGACGGATGGCGAAGCTGAAGACCCGGTACCAGCGGAGTTCGTCGCCGACGAACCGGCCGAAGCCGGGGGACCAGCCGCGGCCGTCGAGCATCGTGGAGGTCCGGACGCCGAGCCGGATGATGCCTCCGCTACGCGTGACGACGGCCCGCCGGGCGAAGAGGATCAGAAGCGCGCCGAGGATGACGGCTACGCCGATTCCGATCCCTTCGACGATCCCCATCGGCGGTGCGGCTCAGCGGCTCTGTGCGGCGGAAACCGGGGTGGCGCTCTCGGCCAGGACGGTGACGCCGTCGGCGGTCACCGAGAGGAAGCCACCGGCGACCTCGTAGGAGACCTGCTCGCCACCGGCGAGCTTGATGCGTACCTGGCCGGGCTCGGCGAGCTGGCCGAGCAGGGGCGCGTGCCCCGGCAGCACACCCAGCTCACCCTCGGTCGTCCGGGCGACGACCATCTCGGCGTCACCGGACCAGACCTTCTCCTCGACGGCTACGAGCTCGACGTGAAGCTGCTGTGCCACGCTGTCTCCTTGCTGCGGCGGCGGATTGTCGAAAGTCTAGTCTTGCCGCGGACGCGCCCCCAACGCGGGTGGCGAGACCTGCGCCACGGCTATTTGGCCTTGTTCTGGAAGTCGGGGTGCTCCAACAGGAACGCGTCCAGCTGCTCGTTCTGGAGGGCGGTGAAGAAGTCCTCGACCTCCGGCTCGAAGCGCTCGCCCCGGTACTTCCCGTTCTCGGTGACCCCGCCACCGGGCAGCTTGACCATCTGGATCGTCTCCGGGCGGATGTTCTTCAGGGCGATGCCGAAGTCGATCACGCTGTTGCCGCGGCCGCTGAAGATCAGTGACTGCCCGGCCGCCCGCAGCACCCGGTCCAGCTTGATCGGGTTCGTCACCACGTCGGCGCTCAGCGCCTGGCCGGCCATTGCCTTGACGAACTGCTGCTGGTGGCGCTGCCGGCCGTAGTCGCCGTCCGGGACGCCGTTCTTCGGGTAGCGCTGCCGGACGTAGTCGAGCGCCTGCCAGCCGCTGAGGTGCTGGTTGCCCTTCTTGTAGACCGCCTGCGGGCCGACGTAGCCCTCGCCGTACGGGTTGCCCTTGCGGTGCTTGCCGCTCGGCTCGCGGTGCTCGGAGCGCACGTCGCGCTCGATGTACATGTCGACGCCGCCCATCGCGTCGACGATCTTCTGGAAGCCGTTGAAGTTGATGATCGCGCCGGCGTCGAAGCGCTTGATGCCGGTGACCTTCTGCACCGTCGTCGCCAGCAGTTCGAAGCCCCGGGCGGCGTCCGGGTTCCCACCCGGCACCCGGCTGCCGTACGACATCGCCGCGTTGAGCTTGTCGGTGCCGCCGTTGAACTCCGCCCGGCTGAACTTGGGGATCTCCACCAGGAGGTCGCGCGGCATCGAGAAGAGGTAGGCACGGTCCATCTCGGCGGGCACGTGCAGCACCATGATCGAGTCGGCCAGCGGCGGCGTCTCCGGGTTGCGCGGGTCGATGCCGACCAGCAGGATGTTGAGCGGGCCCTTGATGTCGCTCTTGCGCTCCTTCGCCCCGGCCGCCTGGTCGCCGAAGAGGTCGGCCTTGCCCACCGCGCCCTCGTAGCGGGCCATCAGCGCCTCGGCGCCGACCAGGACCACGCCGCTGAGCAGCATGAGGACGGCACCGAACACGGTGCAGGCCCGGGCCCACCGCGGCACCCCCGACCACACGGACGACTTGCCGCCGCCCTTGCCGGCCTTACCCACGATCATCTCCGTTCGTCACGCCCACGATCAGGAGACGGGCGCACGCAGCCGATTCGTTGCACAGATCGACGCTCGCTCCCGGCGAGCGCGCGGATCGACGGTACCTCGCGTTCGGCTTGATCGCCGACCGCGCGGAACCGGGCAGCGGCGATCATAAGGCCCGAAGATGAACGAAAGGCCGCCCCGGCATTGCCGGGGCGGGCGT